>DATFQE010000128.1:0-3042 GCA_035264445.1 Gaiellaceae bacterium
GCGCCGTTGCCACCCTCGATCACCTTCACGACCGTCAGCTTCGGCTTGCGCTTGTTCGTGATCGTGCAGGTCTTGTGCTCGCCCGCGGCCAGGGTCCCCGAGCAGTCAGCGCTGCTCGAGGTCTCCCACACGGCCGGATCCACGGCGTTGCCGTTGCCGAGCGTCTCGGTGACCGAATAGGCGGTGTCGACCGGGTAGGTGTTCGTCACCTGACTGCCGACTCCGTCGACGTCGTCCAGCACCGTGCCGCCGTTCACCTTCAGGTCGAAGGCAGCACCGTTGCCACCCTCGATCACCTTCACGACCGTCAGCTTCGGCTTCCGCTTGTTCGTGACGGTGCAGGTCTTGGCGTCGCCGTAGGCCAGCGTGACGTGGCCGTCGGCATCGCAGTCGCCGCTGAAGACGACGGTCCAGTCGGATCCGATCGCCGCGCCGTCGCCGAACGTCTCGCTCACGTCGTAGGCGCCCGGGCCGTAGTTGCGCTCGTCCGCGGCACCGTCACCGGCGTCGTCGAGCACCTGGGTCGCGCCCACCGAGAGGTCGAAGACCGACGCGTCGCCGCCTTCGATCTCCTTCACGACGCGCAGCTTCGGCAGCTTCGAGTTGGTGATCGTGCAGCTCTTCGACTGGTCGTTCTGCACAGCGACGTGCCCGCTGGAGTCGCAGTCGCCGCTGTAGCTGACCGCCCAATTGGCGCCGACCGCAGAGCCGTCCCCGAGCGTCTCGCTCACGACATGGTCGCCGGCCGACACCGCAAACGACTCGGAGCTCGTTCCCGCGGCCGCCGTGCTCGCGGCGTCGTCGATCCTCGTCGCTCCGTCGACCTTGACGTCGAAGAAGTCAGTCGTGCCGTTGCCGCCGACGATCTTCTTGATCACGGTCAGCCGCGGCTTCTGCGAGTTCGTGAACGTGCAGGTCACCGTGGATCCGGGCGCGATGTCGACGGCGCCGTTCGTGTACGGGAGGCTCGCGCCCCCCTGGTCCTGGCACGAAACCGACGGCGCGTTCCAGACGCTCGCATCGCCGGGCGTCTCGGTGACCGTGTACGTGCCCGCCTTGATCTGCCCGCTGTCGTGAGGAGCGTCCGCGTCGGCGAGCTGGAAGGCGTCGGGCCCGCTGGGGCCGCTGACGCCGAACGAGAACTTCGTCTGGTCGCCGCTCGGCGTGACCTTGTCGACGATCAGCTTCGAGCAGACGTTGAACGAGCCGCCGGCGAAGTCCTCGAGCACGCCGGTGTCGGGATGCGAGCTGCCCGTCTGGGCGAGGAAGCGGCTGACGCAGGGAAGGTCCTTCCCGAGGCCCTCGTAGATGGCGCTCAGGTTGATGCCGCCTTCGACGAAGCCGCCGGGCAGGATCTGGCCGTCGGCGCTCGAGCCCTGGTTGTCCGAGTAAGGCCAGGTCGAGGGGATCGTCTGGTCGTTGGTCTGGGCGCAGATGTTGTCGTCCGCGCTGCAGAAGGATCCGTTCCCCTTGGCGGCGAGCAGGTTCAGGCCGCCGCTCTGCCACTCGTAGATGCTGACGGCCGAGTCGCCGCCGCCTCCGGTGAACTCCGCGAAGGCGAACAGGTCGCCGTCCTCGTGCTGCCCGGAGAACTTGTTGGTCGCCGGGTCGAGGTCCGGGCAGCCGTTCCCGCCCTGGAGGGCACCGCCGCTCTGCAGGAACCAAAAGCCGATGTTCGTCGTGCCGCCCGTCGGGTCGTAGCGGTCGCCGCCGAAGTAGATGTGCAGCTGGTCGTTCTTGATGTAGGAGCTCGCGAACGCGTGTTCGATGTCGCTCTTCGTCGAGACGCTTCCGCAGGACCACCGCCAGCTCGTGATGTCGTTGTTGTTCTGCGAGCCGCCGCCGAAGTAGATGTCGTCGGCGCTGTTGAACTTGTCGGCGACGAAGACCGTCGACAGCGGCGCGGTGTCGCCCGCCGCTACGGCCCCTCTGAAGCTCGACCAGTCCTGTCCGGGCGTGCCCGCGCTGTCGGCGATGTTGCCGTCGAGCTCGAACAGGCCTTCGTTGTGAACGGCCCTCGCCGCCATGGGCGTGAGAGCGAATCCCGCGACGAGTGCAGTCGCGAGCAGCATGATTGTGAGCAGGCGACGCCTGGGCGCCCGCGCCTTGATAGCCACAGTTTCGGTCCCCCTCGTTTTTGGAGGCCCGCCTCCCCCAAGGCGTGCCGCAGTAGACCTTCTCAAGCGACGGTATCCCCCGCCGTGGGGACGCACCATACCTAGATCGAGGGGTTTTAGGAGATTTAGGCGGCTTTGTTGCCAAGAATTAACAAGTTTCTAAAGGAAATTCCGCGACGTCGTGGCGAACGCGGAGAGCCCCGCCGTGCGGCGGGGCTCTCAGGGGCCCACGTAGGGACGCGGTTCAGGGGGTGCTCGGCGCGTGCGCCGGCTGCTCCGGGAACCGCTCGCGCGTCTCACCGTCGTGCGGCGGCTCGATCGTGACGTCGGGAAGCGATCGATCGAGCCAGCCCGGGATGTACCAGGACTTCTCGCCCAGGACCGTGAGCAGCGCGGGCACGAGCGTGAGCCGGACGATCAGAGCGTCGGTCAGGATCGCGACGGCCAGCAACAGCCCGAACTCCTTCGGGATCCGGTCGGCGCTGAGGATGAACGCCGCGAAGACCGTGCCCATGATCAGGGCCGCGGCGACGACGACTCGCCCGATGGCGGCGATCCCGTGCTCAACGGCAGCGCGCGTCTTCAGGCCGTTCACGTGCTCCTCGCGGACGCGGCTCAACACGAAGACGCTGTAGTCCATCGAGAGCCCGAACAGAATCGCGAACGCGATCGGCGGCACGAACGTCTCGATCGGACCGGTCCGGTCGAGACCCGTCAGTCCGAGCAGGTGGCCTTCCTGCACCACGAGGGTGAGGACGCCGAAGCCCACGAAGGCCGACATGATCGTCGTGATTGCGGCCGTAAGGGAGATGACCACCGACCGGAACGCCATCGCGAGGACGATGAACGTGATCCCGATGATGTAGAGCAGGAACAGCGGCAGGCGCTCCATGATCCGGTCGGCGATGTCCTTGAACGCCGCCGT
>DATFQE010000129.1:0-17144 GCA_035264445.1 Gaiellaceae bacterium
TTTCGTGAGCCGAGCTGGTATGTCGAGGAGGTCTACGCTGCTCTGCGCGACCACGGCGTCGCGCTCGTGATTCCCGACAGTCCGAAGTACCCGTTTCGAACGCTTGAGCTGACGGCGGACTGGACGTTCGTCCGCTTCCACCACGGCACCCGTGGCCGGCGCGGCAACTACTCCGAGAGCGAGCTCCAGGAGTGGGCGGCGCGCGTCGAGGAGTGGCGGGGCAACGTCGACGTCTACGCCTACTTCAACAACGACTGGGAGGGCTTCGCCGTCGCCAACGGCCGGCGGTTTCGTGAGCTACTCGCGAAGCCAGATCTGGCCGAATAGCGCGCCCCACACGGGGTGGTGCTGGTAGTTTCCGACACCCTTCGAGACGAAGTCCGCGCTATACGGCGTGTAGAGGGCGACCCACGCCGCACTGTCGGTGAGATCGCGGTCGAGGGCCGCCCAGGACTCGTTCGCCGCGACCGCACTCTCCGTCTGAAGACGCAGCGCACGGCGAAGCTTCGCGTCGATGGCCCTGTCGCAGAAGTGACCCGGGTTGTACGGGGACGAGCAGGCGAGGACGTTGATAAAGGTCGAGGGGGTGGGGTAGTCGGCATACCAGGCATTGCCCGCAAGGTTCCATGAGGCTCCCGGCGCCTCGAGCGCGGCGAAGTACCTGCCGATGTCGCCCGAGAAGACGCGGAGACGAACCCGATAGCCGAGCGAGTCCAGCTGCTGCTCGAGGTAGCGCCCGACCTGCTTGCCGAAGCTCTCGTGCCACCAGAGCGCAACACCCATCCCGGCCGTTCCGGACGCCGCCACCAGCCTCTTCGCCCTCGCGGCGGTCGAGTGCGGTGCACGGCCCGGGTCGGCTGTGTACGGGCAATAGCGTCGATAGCCCGGGAAGTTCGGCGGCAAGACCTGGCAGGTCGCCCGCGCGGTCGGTGGGCTCCCGCCGAGCCGGACGACCCTGTTCCGGTCGACCGCGAAGTTGACTGCTCGGCGTGTGCCGATGCGATCGAACGGAGGCCGCGTTGTGTCGATCATCAGATGGAACGTTGCGGGCAGCGGCCGGATGTGAAGTCGCGGCCGATCGATCGGGGCAACGGTGAGCGGCTCCCCGGAAGCCGTCATGTAGTCGGCTTTCCCCCCTGCAACCAGGCGCCATCGCTGCCGGGTTTCTTCGATTGCGCGAATGAGGATCTCGTCGGGATAGCCGGCCGGTTGTGCCGCGCTCGACCATTCGCGGAAGCTCGGGTTCCGGGTGAGCCTCAGCGAGCCGATCCGGGACGTGCTGACGATCCGATACGGGCCCGTGCCGGGAAGGGGCCGCTGTACGGCCTCGCGAAGCGACGTCCCTTTCGGGACGACGTAAGCGAACGGCAGCGCGAGCTTGAACAGAAACTCGGGATCGGGCGCCGAGAGCCGGAAGGTCACCGTTCCCTCTGCGTCGTCAGTGACGATCCCGCGCGAAAGGTCACAGTGCGACCGGCGTTTCGCGCAGCGAGCGGCGCCCACGATCGCACGATAGAAGTCGACCGCCGCCGGCTGAGGCTCGGGCTCGAGCTTGTAGACGCGCTCGAGCGAGTAGCGAACGTCGCTCGCCTTCAGCGAACGGCCGTCCGAGTAGCGGATGCCCGACCGCAGCTGAAAGGTGTACCTGCGCCCGTCGTCCGAGACCGACGGCGGTGCGACGGCAAGGTCGGGGACGAGCTCCGTGCCCGCCTGTCCGCCCGCACGCCTGAAGGCGACCAGGCCGTCGTTCGTCAGGACGAGCGTCCTCCATGCCTCCGGGTAGTACGCGTTTGCGGGGTCGATCTGCTGCGGTGCCCGATTCGAGTGGAGAACCCTCAGCGCGCCGCCGACGTGCGCCGCGCCGCTCGGGCGAAGCCCGACGTAGACGGTGCCTCCACTTTGCGCGAGCGCCGTCGGACGGCCCTTCTCGAGCGAGGTGACGCTCGTGTCGCGGCCGACGATGCGCGAGACCGTGCCCGCCAGCTCGCTGGCGACCCAGACACTTCCGTGCTCGACGGCGAGCGCGTCCGCGCTGGGCCCGACGTCGAAGGTGTTGCGGATCTCGCCCGTGCGCCGATCGAGGCGCGAAACCGTTCCCGCGAGGCCGCTGGCGACCCACACGGAACGGTCGTCGACGCCGATCGCAGCGGGCCCGTCGCCAACGGGGACGCGGTCGAGAACCTCACCGCTCTGCTGGCTGAGCTTGACGACGGTCGCCGAGAGCTTGCTGGCAACCCACACGGCATCGTCGGCGACCGCAACTGCGCCCGGGTCCGGGCCGACGGCGAAGGTATCGACCGGCTTGCCGTCGCTCGCCCGGAGCTTGGTGACCGTGTGGTCGCTCGTGTTCGCGACCCAGACATAGCCGTTCCCCGCGGCGATCCCCGTCGGGCTGTTGCCGACGCGAATCGTCTGGACGACGGACAGCGTCTCCGGACTGATCCGGGAGACGCTGCCGCTCAGGCTGTTCGTGACCCAGGCCGACCCGGCGCCGACTGCGATGCCGCCCGGCGCGCTGTCGACCGCGATCGTGTCGCGCACCGTGTTCGTCCTCGGATCCACGACGATCACCGTGTTCGAGTCGGCGCTTGCAGCCCAGACGTACCCGAGGCCCGCCGCCATCGCCGTCGGCCGTACCGGGGCCTCGAAGGCCTTTCTAGGGACGCCGGAGGCGCCATCGAGAGCGGCGAACGCGTTGCCCTCGACGCCGAGTAGGCTCGCTCCACCGCCTTCGTCGCGCACGAGCTGGAACGTGCCGACGGCGAGGAATACGGCGAGGACGAATGCGCCGGCAAGGACCACCCGCCTCAAACCTCGGACCGGCTCGCGGGCTGTTCCGAGCGGTGTGCCGTCTGGACGCGCGCTCGGCCGCTTGGCGCGGAGGATCTCGACGTACGCGGCTTCGGTCTCGGGCGAGGGGTAGGCGCCGAGCTCGTCCGCCAGGAAACGACGGCACCGCTCGTACACGCGAAGCGCCTCCGCCGGGTTGCCCGCCGCAGCATGTGCCTGCATCAGCCGCCGGTACCCGCTCTCGCGGAAGGGCTCGAGCTCTGTCACCTCTTCCGCGTGGCGCGCCGCCTCGTCGAAGTCCTCCGCGGCGAATGCGGCGTCGCGCTGGCACTCGAGCGCGCGCACCAGAACCTCGCGAAGGTCGCGCCGCCGTTGTTCGACCCACGCCCCGTCCTCGCCCGGAAGGAAGCTTCGTCGTGCGAGCGCCGCGGCTGTCGTCGCGTGCGAGCGCGCTTCTCCGAGCTCGCCCGCGGCAAGTGCGAGTTGCGCTCGCTCCACCGCCTCGAGGGCGGCGTCGACGTCGATCCACGCGCCGGCGGGCAGCGTGAGCTTGTAGCAGCCGAAGGCGCTCGTCAGGGCCGTGGAGCCGTCGATGCCGCACTCCTCGAGCAGCGCGCGCAGCTTCGTCATCAGCACTCTGATCGCCTTCTCCCAGGTGGCCGGGAGCTCGTCAGCCCAGAGCACCTCCGCCAGCTCGTCGCGGGGCACCGCACGCCCCTGGTGTGCCGCGAGGTAGGCGAAGAGGATCCGGCCCTGCCGGCCGGGGAAGCGCCGCTCGCTGAGGCTCGCGCCGTTCGCCTCGACGGCAAGACGATCCGTTAGGGAGATCCGAACGTCCAGTGCACCGCTCCTCTCGGCCGCTAGCGGCGCGCTAGCAGGTCTCTAACTGGCCCCTCGGAGTATCGGACGCGACATGTTCGCTGGCAAGGGTTTGTGGTGCGACTGCGGCTACGAGGTTCGGGCGGAGGGCGACATCGCCTTCGTGGAGGCGATCCGGCGACACGCCTGGGAGGCGCACGGAATCGACTTCTCGATCGAGCTTGCGCTCGACGTCGCCCGGCGCGCGGAGCTCACCCCGAGCAGCGAACACGTCTTCAGCGGACCACTCAGAGAGGAGAAACGATGAAAACGCGCACGACGACGATGATCGTCGCCGCCGGTGTATTCCTGGCCGCAGCGCTCGCGGCCGTGACGGCTGCGGCCGGGCCGCACCTATCGGCCTGGGGGCCGGCGGCCCTGGTCGACCCTGTGGACGCGGTGGGTGTGAACACCGCTGCTGTGGACGGGTGTCCGATCGAGTCGCCGGATGGCCACAGCCTGTACATCGCCTCCAACCGGCCCGGCAGTCAGAGCCTTGACCTCTGGTTCGCGGAACGGACCCGGACCGAGGACCCATGGAGCGATCCCGTCAACCTCAACGACGCACCGGGGGCCGACCTCAACACGAGCGCGGACGAGTTCTGCCCGACGCCGATCCGCGGGGGCGGCCTCTTCTTCGTGCGGAGGCCAAGCGCCTGTGGGCTCGGCGACATCTACTTCACGCGCTTCAACTCAGAGCACGGTTGGAGTGAGCCGGAGCGGCTCGCCTGCGCACCGGACGGGCCGAACACGGCGCTCGACGAGATGGGCCCGGCCTACGTGACCGGCGGTGGCGGAGCACGGCTCTACTTCTCGAGCTCACGCGCCGCTGCACAGGGCGGGCTCGTCCCGGGTGACATCTTCGTGAGCAGGATGGGTGCCGGCGGGACGTTCGGGCCGGCCGACCTGGTCGCGGAGCTGAGTGACCCGGCTGCGAACGACATCCAGCCGAACGTGCGCAAGGGAGGGCGGGAGGTCGTGTTCTCCTCGAATCGCGCGGGCGGCAGGGGCGCCCAGGACATCTGGGTCGCCACGCGTGCGAACGGCGGGAGCGGCTGGTCGCAGCCGGTCAACCTCGTCAACGCCGGCGATACATCCCAGCAGGTGAACACCAGCGCGAGCGAGACCCGCCCGTCGCTCTCCTGGCACGGCGACACGCTCTACTTCGGTCGGGCGCCGGCGGCCGGAGGGCCGAGCGACGTCTACGTGACGACGCGGGAGAAGACGTCCGACTGACGGCCGGGACCCGACGAGCGCCTGAGCGGACCGGAGCGGCTACTCTCGGCCGTATGGCCGTGAGTGAGCAGCAGGTGCGCCAGGCGCTCTCGGGGGTGATCGATCCCGAGCTCAAGCGGCCCGTGACCGAGCTCGACATGGTCCGAGCCGTCAAGGTCGTCGGCGACCAGGTGGCCGTGACGATCGCACTTACCGTCGCGGGCTGCCCGCTCCGGCACTCGTTCGAGGAGCAGGTCGCGCGCGTGCTCGCGCCGCTCGGCGTGATCGGCACCCACGTCGAGTTCGAGGTGATGACGCCCGACGAACGGGCGGCGCTCACGACGAAGCTGCGGGGCGGCCGGGCGGAGAAGACGATCTCGCTCGATCCCAAGACCCGCGTGGTCGCGATCGCGAGCGGCAAGGGCGGGGTCGGCAAGTCGACGCTGACCGTCAATCTCGCTGCCGCCTTGGCGGCGCGTGGGGAGCAGGTCGGCGTGCTCGACGCCGACGTCTACGGCCACTCGATCCCACACATGCTCGGGATCCGGCAACGACCGGTCGTGGTCGACAAGATGATCGTCCCCCCCGTGAAGGGCGACCTGAAGCTGATGTCGATCGGCTTCTTCCTCGACGAGAACTCCCCTGTGATGTGGCGCGGGCCGATGCTGCACCGCGCGCTCGAGCAGTTTCTCTCCGACGTCCACTGGGGCGAGATCGACACCTTGCTCGTGGACATGCCTCCCGGAACGGGCGACGTCGCCATCTCGCTGGGCCAGCTGTTGCCGAAGGCAGAGGTCGTCGTCATAACGACGCCTCAGTCGGCCGCGCAGGAGGTTGCCGTGCGCGCCGCCGAGATGGCGCAGCGCACGGGCGGCCGCGTGATCGGCGTGATCGAGAACATGGTCGGCGAGGTTTTCGGCACCGGTGGGGGCGAGCAGCTCGCCGAGGAGGTGGGCGCGCCGCTGCTCGGCAGCATCCCGCTCGACCGACGGCTGCGCGAGTGCGCAGACGCCGGCGAGCCGCTCGTCGACGTCGACCGCGAAAGCGAGACGTCACAGTCGATCATGGCGATCGCGGCAGCGTTGGCGGCGTCGCGCCGGGGGATTCGCAAGCAGCTTCCCGTCATCGCGTAGCCCGATCGTGCAAGCGGCAGCGTTCTTCGACCTCGACCGCACGCTGATCCGACGCTCGAGCGCGCTCGCGCTCGCCGGCCCCTTCCAGGAGCGAGGGCTGATCGGGCGGAAGCAGCTCGCGAAAGCGGCGGCGTGGCAGATCCTCTTCGCGGCCCGCGGCGCCGGCGCCGAGACGGTCCGCAAGGCAGCCGAGGACGGCCTGATGCTGCTGAAGGGCCTCGAGGTCGAGGAGATGCGTTCGCTCGTGGGCGACGCGATGGAGACTGCGCTCAAGCCGCTCGTCTACCGGGAGCCCCTCGACCTCGTCGCGAAGCACCGCGAACGGGGAGAGCCCGTGTACGTCGTCTCGGCGACGCTCCAAGAGATCATCGAGCCGCTCGCGCAGGAACTGGGGTTCGACGGCGCGGTCGGCTCGCTCTGCGAGATCGTGGACGGCCGTTACACGGGCCGCGCCCTGCGCTCCTGCCACGGGCAGGGAAAGGCCGACGCGGTGCGCGAGCTCGCGGTCGCCGAGGACATCGACCTCAAGCGCTCGACGGCGTACTCCGACAGCCATACCGATCTGCCCTTCCTCCTGGCCGTGGGGCGGCCGGTGGCGGTCAATCCCGATCGCGAGCTTCGGCGCATCGCGCGCGAGCACGGCTGGCCGATCCGAACCTTCAGCGATCCGCTGTATCCCGCAGCGCGCCGCCGCATGCGGCCGGCGCTCGTCGGCGTCCCGTTGGTGCTCGGCGCGGCGGTCTGGGCCGCCCGACGGCGTGCGGCCTGAGGAATCGCTTCGCTCCCTCGGCTTCTCCGAGCGCGATGCCCGCGTGCTCGCGGATCACTTCGAGGACGCTGACCGGCGCGGCAAGGAGGGTCACGGCACCTCGCGGATCGAATGGCTCGCGCGTCTCGACGGGGTCGACCCCATCGCCGTGCCGGAACGGGTCGTCGCCGAGGACGGCTTCGAGCGCTGGGAGGCGCGCGGCGCGCTCGGCTATCTGGTCCTCAACGCGGTCGTGGAGTCGCAGCTCGCCTCGCCGCCAAGGAACGCCCGGCTCGTGGTCGCCGCCGGTGCGTTCCCGACGGGCGTGCTCGGCTACTGGGTGAGGCGCCTGGCCGTGGGCGGCCTCGCCGCCGCGCTGACGGCAACGTCGCCCCGGAGGCTCGGCCACCCAGACGGAGGGCCGCCGCTCGCCGGCACGAACCCGCTCGCGATCGGCGTCCCGAGCTCGGACGGGCGGCCCTTGGTCGCCGACGTCTCGATGGGAGCAGTCACGTACGGTGACGTGCTGAGCGGGCGTGCGTCCGCGGACGAGCTCGTCCCTTTCGGCGGCGACCACGCGCACAAGGCGTTCGCGCTCGCGGTCGGGTTGCAGACGTTCGTCGAGGCGCTCGCCGGCGAGGCCGGCGGCGCGGTGCTCGTAGTCGCCCGGCCCGGGGCCGACCCCGTGCCGGCTCTACGCGCGCTAGCCGGCGGCGTCCGCCTGCCCGGCGATCGCTCATGAGCTTCTAACGCAATGAGGCGCTGTGCCGCCGGGCCGCGCTCGACGGCGCGATGCGGCGTCCTCAGTCGCGCCCGTATGGCTTCGCATACGAACGCTCCCTGCGTCCTTACCTCGCACCGCCGATCACACCCCGGCGACGAGGCCCCATCACGCTAGAAGCTCGTCGAAGCGCGGATCGTCGCGGACGGCATCGAAGTCGCGGTCGTCGCGCGCCGCCTGGCGCCAGCGCTCCTCGAGCGCGGTTGCGCGGGCCAGGTGCTCCAGCGCTGCGTCGCGCTCGCCGTTCAGCGCCTCCGCGCACGCGAGGTTGTAGAGGATCAGGCCCGTCTCCGGGTACCGGTCGGCGACGTCGCGCAGGATCCCCACGGCCGTCGCGTAGTCGCCGTTTCGCCAGTGCGGATAGGCGTCGGCGGCCTGCTCCCAGACGGACACCTCGTACGGCTGCGCCGGAGTGCCGCCGGCGACGAGGACGAGGGTGCCGTCCTCCTCCGCGTGCGCGCAGCGGCGCACCGCGGGATCGCGCACGAAGACCGCGGTTCCCGTAGGCGCGTCGTGGACGTCGCCGTCCAGCTCGAACCTGGCCCGACCTCGCAGCACCACGTACAGCTCCTGGTGACGACCGGCGGCGGTCCCGAGCTCGTCGTGCTCCTCGATCACGCGGTTCCCGGCGCTCGCGCCGTAGACGTTGACCCCGAACGCCTGGACATCGAGCTGCTTTCGCAGGCGCAACCAGTCGGCGCCGTCCGCACCCTCCACGCGAGGCGCCTCGTCGAGCGTCGTGACGCGGAAGCTCACGCGCCCGCGTACCCCGGGTGGTCGCGGATGGAGTCGAAATCGCTGTCGTCGCGTGCGATCTCCGCGAAGGGCTCGTAGAGCTCGACCGCGCGCCGCAAATGCTCGACCGCCTCCTCCGTCCTGCCCGTCAGCGCCTCGGCGCACGCCAGGTTGTAGAGGACGCTCGGCGCGTCGGGGTGCTCCGAGTCGGCGGCGGCGAGCAGCTCATAGGCGCGCTCGGGCTCGCCGCTCTGGAAGTGCCGGGAGACGCCGGGCGCCCACTCCCAGCCGAGCGGAACGTGGGCCTCGCCGGCCTTCGCGCCTAGGGCCAGAACGGTCGCGCCGGCCTCCGCTGCGATCGCCTTGCGCCGTGTCTCCGGCTCCTTGACGAAGACCAGTGTCCCGGCAGGCGCATCGACCTCCTGGCCGTCAACGGTGAAGACGGCGTGGCCGCTCAGGACGACATAGAGCTCCTCTTGGCCGCTGCTTCGTTCGTCGTGGTCGTTGATCAGGTCCTCGCCCGCAGCCGCGGTCCAGACCGTGACCCCGAAGGCCTCGATCCCGAAGTGCGCCCGGACCGGCGTGACCCTGCCGTGCCGCTCGAGCTCGTCGAGCTTCGCAATCGAATACCGCTCGCTCACGCGGAGAGCCTACGTAGCTCGCCGAGGACGACCGGGTCGATGAACTCCGAGCCCTCCACGCGCTCCTCGAGGTTCTCGGTTGCGGCCCAGCGGAACAGCGTGTCCGAAAGCTCACCCTCGTAGCCGAGCGCCGCGAGGCGCTCACGAAGCTCCCGTCCGATCGCGTCGTCGATCTGTAGCCAGTCGTCCTTCGGCGTCTGGCCGAACAGCAGCTCGTGGATCCCGTAGATGCGGCGGAGCTCGTCGATCGGCGTCGGGTGGTCGTCGACGCGCAGGTCGACGACGACGTCGGAGAGGCCGGCATAGCCGCCGTCGCGCTGGACGACGAGCAGGCCCGCCGCCTGCTGTCCGCGCCGGTCGCCGCCCGCTTCCTGTGCCGCGGCGAGGCAGTCGAGCAACCGATCGGCGAGCGGCCTGCCTGCGCTGCCCTCGAACGTCTCCGCGAGCGCGTCGACCGTCGCCGCCGAGACGAGGATGTTGCCCTGCGCCGCGTAGGACCGCCCCGTCCGGCCGCCCGCCCAGTCCAGGCATTCGCTGCCCGTGAAGGTCGCGCTGCGTCCCTCCCGGTCGACGATCCCGAGCTGGCGGTGATCGCGGCCGTCGTCGGCCTCGGTGAGGCGCCGGACGGCCTCCTCCGCCGAAGCGCCCTCCCGGAGCAGCGCCAGGCCGTCCGGTCCGTAGCGCGGGTTCGCATACGCCTGCGTCGCGACGGCGCCCGCCTCCGGCTCGGCGAAGGACACGACCGAGGCGGCCGCCAGGAACTTCGACTGGACGGCCACGCCCCACTGGCCCGCGTCGAGATCACAGGCCGCGATCGAATACGTCGCGACAACACTACGGTCCATAGGTCAGCTCCACGAGGTCGAGGTCGAGGAGTTCGCGCTTGTCCGCCGGGACGAGCACGCACGAAACCTCCGGCCGGGCGAGGCCCGCGACGACGTCCTCAGCGTTGTCGGCCCGGACGACGACCGCCTTTCCGTCGTCGAAGGCGCGCCTGAGTGCCGCGAGGTCGCCGACGTCGTCGACCAGGAGGGCGTCCTCGAGCGGTAAATCGTGCTCGCCCTCGACAATGATCGGCTCCACCCGCCGACCGGAGGCACCGAACCATCTCCTCATTCAGACTGTGACCGTCTCGCCAGGTTCCGGCGCGATCACGTCGACGTTCGGGGCCAGAGCGCGGAGTTCGTCGGGCGTCCCGCGAAGAATCGGAAACGTGCCGTAGTGGCACGGGATGCACTTGTCGACGGCCAGCAGCTCGAGCGCGACCGAAGCCTCCTTCGGCCCCATCGTGAAGTGGTCGCCGATCGGCAGGACGGCCACGTCCGGCTCGTAGATGCGGCCGATCAGCTGCATGTCCATGAACACGTTCGTGTCGCCTGCTAGATACAGCTTGGTGCCGTTTTCGACCTCGAGCACGAGGCCGCACGGCTCGCCTAGGTAGCGCCCGTCGCTCCAGCTCGAGGAGTGGTTCGCGTCGGTCAGCGTCACCTTGATCCCCTCCGCCTCCGCCGTGCCGCCCTTGTTCGGCGCCTGGGTGATATCGCCCTCAACGCCCTCGGATTCGAGGAAGGTGCGCAACTCGATCTGCGCGATCACCGGGCAGCCGAAGCGCTTCGCCAGTTCGACGGTCGACCCGACGTGGTCGTCGTGGCCGTGGGTCAGAGCGATCAAGTCGCAGCTCTCCGGCTGCTTCTCGCCGTCCGGGCACTTTGGGTTGTCCAGGAACGGATCGATGTAGATTCGCTTGCCGCCGGGGCTGTCGATGCGGAACGCCGCGTGTCCGAGCCAGGTCACCTGCGTGTCTGCCATTCCGTTCTCCTCGGTCGATTTTGGCTGGAGCCTACGAAAACGCCTCCAGCACGTACGCCTCCACCGGCTCGGACTTGCCCTTCACGTCGAGCAGCCCGAGCGACGTGGCCTCCGCACCGTCGCCGAGCGCGGTGAGCGTCGCCGCGCCGATCACGACCTGACCGGCCTGCGCCTGAGCCTGCAGACGGGCGGCGAGGTTGGTCGTGTCGCCGACCGCCGTGAAGCTGCGCCGCTCGGCGCTGCCGACGTTGCCGATCACCGCCGGGCCCGTGTTGACGCCTGCGCGGAAGCGCGGCCAGCCGGGACGGCCGTCGGCGATCGGCCCCGACGTCCGCTGCAGCTCGAGCGCGGCGCGGCAGGCGCGGGCAGCGTGGTCCTCCTGGTCGGCGCCGGCGTTGAAGACGACCATCACGGCGTCGCCCGCGAAGCGCTCGATCAGCCCGCCCTCGGCCTCGAGCACCGGCACCGTCGCGCCCCAGTACTCGTTCAGCATCTCGATCACCTCGCTCGGCGCGGCGCGCTCGGAGAACGACGTGAAGCCCTGGAGATCGGCGAAGAGGACGCTGACCTGCCGCTGCTCGCCGCCGAGCTCACCGGCGCTCGGGTCCTCGCGGAGCCGGTCCGCCAGCTGCGGGGAGAGATAGGGCCGGAACAGCTCGTCCAGGCGGCGGATCTCCCCGGCTGCGCGCTCGAGCACCTCGACCTCGTCCGCGGCGAGCCCGTGCCGGCGCTGCAGCTCTTCCGGCCCGACACGCGCCGCCACGAGGTCTTCGAGCGCGGTCGCCCGTTCCCGGTCGACCCGCCCGAGCGTGTGCTCGAGGTAGAGGCTCGTGAAGGTGGAGGGCACGGACGCCTGGCGTGCGTACTCCGCTCGCGCGGCGAGCGCCACGAGACCGAAGGCGATCGCCATCAGGACGTGCCACTCCCACCAGGAGGCGTGCCAGTTGCGGGCCGCTGCGATCGCGACCATGGCCTCGCCGAGGAGGACGAAGGCGATTCCGATCGCGGCGACCAGGATCGTGCGTCGCTCGCGCCAGAGGTCGAGGTAGCGGAGCGCCGCGAAGCCGTAGAGCCCGACTCCGACCGCGGCCCCGATCACGAGCGGACCGTCCAGCCGTTCGGGGAGGAATCGGTCGTCCAGCGGCGGCACGGCCGTGAGCGACCCGACGGCCCAGAGGCCGAGCACTGCGAAGACCGCGGCGCGCAGCACCCGCTGGTTGCGCATGATCGAGGCCGAAGCGGAGGGCGAGAGATCGAGCGCGGACGCGGCCGCGAACCCGGACGCCAGCAGGAGCCCGACGGGTGTCGCAATCACGAAGCCCGTGTTCGGAGCATCGAGCAGCACGCCGGGCGTCGCCAGCGCGTGGAGGCCCAGGAAGCCGGCCGCGACGAGGAATGCAAGCCCGACGAGGAAGACGCGGGCGTCCCCGCGCCGCCGGCCGGCTTCTCCGGTCGCGAACGCGAGCACGACGCTGACGGCGGCGACCGTGAGCACGAGCCAGAAGTGGCTCGGCTGGTGCTTCCACTGAAAGTCGGTGTCCGGGTAACCGAGGAGGATCGCCAGGCCGACGAGGGGCAGCGCGAGGAGCGCGGCGAGAAGGAGCATCGCGATCCGACCCTACTCCCACGAGGAATGTCCGGATGTAACGCGAACATCCGGGTGTGGGTCTGCGTGTGCTCACAGCCGCGCTCGTGCTGGTAGCTGCGATCGCCGATGCAGCGTCGTCGCCGCAGGTCGCGTTCTACGCGCTGCTCGCGGCCGTTCCGGCCACGGCTGCGTGCGGGCTGTCTGTCTTCGGCGAGCTGCTCGAGGAGGACGGGCGGCTCCCGCAGGCTCTGCTCTGGGCGTTTGTGCTCACGCTCGTCGTCGTCGGCGCCGCGACCCGGTCACCCGCGCTGCTCGCAGGCGGCGTTCCCGTGGTCGGCGCGACCGCGCTGACGGCTTGCCTGGCGCTGCTCTCGCTCGAGGGCGTGCTGGCCGCCGTCGCCGAGTTCCGGCGCCACGCTGCGTCGAACTAGCACGCGTAGCGTGGGATAGCGTCTCCCGTTCATGAGGGTGGCCGTGCTCTCGGACCTCCACGCCAACCCGTTCGCGCTGGACGCCGTCATTGCGGATCTCCCTCCTGACGTCGACACGGCCGTCTGCCTTGGCGACGTGGCGATCGGGCCGTTTCCCAACGAGGTGGTCTGGCGCCTGCGCGAGCTCGAGTGCCCCGTAGTGATGGGAAACTGGGACGGCTGGGTCGTGAACGGCATCCCGGCGCTCGGCGGCCGGGTGGGGCCGCGGCTCTCGGCGCAGGGCGAGTGGTGCAGGACACGACTCGACCGGGAGGATCGCGCGTTCCTACGGACGTTCCAGCCGAGCGTCGAGCTCCGGCTCGACGGGACGCGCGGACTCTTCTTCCACGGCTCGCCGCGGTCGAACACGGACCTGCTGCTTCCGGATGTGTCGCGGAGCGAGCTCGACGACGCCCTCGCCGGGACCACCGCCGACCTGTTCGTGGGCGGCCATACCCACCTGCAGATGCTGCGCCGCCGGCCGGACTCGCTGTTCGCGAACGTCGGCAGCGTCGGCCTGCCGTTCTCGGAGGCGCCCTCCGGGGGCTCGATGCGGGTCTCGCGCTGGGCGGAGTACGCGCTCGCGACGGTCGACGCGCGCGGCCTCACGCTCGAGTTCCGCCGGATTGCGTACGACGTCGACGAGATGCTCTCCGCCGCGCGGGCCAGCGGCATGCCGCACGCGGACTGGTGGGCGACCTGCTGGTCGGAAGGCTAAAAACTCAGTGACTCGGCGGCGTTCTGGGCGAGGTCGATCAGCGGCTCGACGAAGATGAACGAGCCGATCGTGACGGCCATTGCAACGAACACGGCGGTCCCGAGCATGAATTCCCGCGGCGGCGAGCCGCCCGTCGGCGCCAGCTGCATCTCGAGCGGCGAGCGCATGTACAGCGCGCGGATGATCGCGAGGTAGTAGTAGAGCGACACGAGCGTCGCGACGACGCCCACGATCACGAGCCACGTCCAACCGCGGTCGTACGCCGCCGAGAAGACGTAGAACTTGCCGACGAACCCGCCCGTGGGCGGGAGCCCCGCGAACGAGAGCATGAAGGCCCACATCGCCACCCCGAGAAGCGGTCGTTCCCAGCCGAGGCCGCCGAGGTTGTCGAGCGTCACCGGCACTCCGAGCTCGCGCTCGCGCGCGGCCACGACGGCGAAGGCACCGAGCGAGGCCGCCGCGTACGGGATCAGGTAGAAGAGCAGCGCCCGCCCGCCGAGCTCGTTGTTCGCCGCCACGGCCATCAGCAGGAAGCCGGCGTGCGCGACCGAGGAGTACGCGAGCATGCGCTTCACGTTCCGCTGCACGAGCGCGGCGAGATTCCCCCAGGCCAGCGAGATGCAGACGATCGCTGCGACCGCGATCGTCCAGAGCTCGCTCTCCTCGGGGAACGCCGTCACGAGGACGCGCATCGTGAGCACCACCGCGACGGTCTTCGTCGCCGCCGACATGAAGGCGGTCACGGGCGTCGGCGCACCCTCGTAGACGTCGGGCGTCCACTGGTGGAACGGGGCCGCCGAGGCCTTGAAGCCGAGGCCGGCGATGATCATCGCGAGGCCGGCGACCAGCAGTGGGTCGTCCACCAGGTCCAGCGAGGTCGTGGCCCTCGCGATCTGCTGGAAACCCAGCTCGCCCGTTGCCCCGAAGACGAGGGCCGACCCGAACAGCAGCACCGCGGACCCGAAGCCGCCGACGATCAGGTACTTCAGGCCGGCCTCGAGCGAGCCGACGACGTCGAGCTCGATCGCGCAGAGGATGTAGAGCGCAACCGAGAACCACTCCAGAGCGAGGAACAGCGTCATCAGGCTGTTGGCCTGGACGAGGAAGGCCATCCCTCCGCCGGCGGCGGCGAGGAGCGCGTAGAACTCGGCCGTGTGGGCGCCACGCGACGCGCGTCCGTACGCGATCGCAACCGTGAGCACGCCGACGCCGGCGACGATCATCTGAGCCAGCGAGCCGAAGCGGTCGCGCACCATCGTGTCGGAGAGGAGCGTCTGCGCCTCCGGGGTCTTCCAGTACAGGAGCGCGGCGGCGACGAAAGCTCCCGCGAAGCCGCACGCCGCTGCGAAGGCCGCGGCCGGGGCGCGTAGCCACCGGGGCACGAGCACGGCGACGAGCAGCGCCGCGCCCCCACCTGCGAGCAGCGCGAGCGACGGCGAGATCGCGAACCAGTCGACGCTCGGCGTGTTCATCGCGCGAACTGCTCCTCGACGACCTGCTGCGCGTTGTCACCCGGGAACGCCCGCTCGCTGATCGCGGCCGGCCAGGCGGAGAGCGCGAGCAAGAGCGCGACGAGCGGGACGATGACCGCGAGCTCCGCGGGCCGCAGGTCCAGCGCGGCGTCCGGCACCGCGGGCCCGCGATCCTGGTGCAGGACGCCCGAGATCAGCCTCAGCATGTACATCGCCGCCAGGACGATCGCTGCGGCCCCGACGACCGCCCAGGCCCAGCCCGCGTTGAAGACCCCCGCCAGGATCAGGAACTCGCCGGCGAACGCCACCGACCCGGGCACGGCGAGGCCGATGATCCCCGTCGTCATCAGGATCGTCGCCAGCGCCGGTCTCCCCCGCGCCATCCCGCCGAGCAGCGCGAAGTCGCCGGTCGCGCAGCGGCGCTCGACGGAGCCCGCCAGCAGGAACATCGCGGCCGAGATGAGCCCGTGCGACACCATGTGCAGGACGGCCCCGTCGAAGCCGAGGTCGTTGAACGCGAACAGGCCCATCGTGATCAGTCCCATCTGCGCGAGGCTCGAGTAGGCGATCACGCCGCGGACGTCGGGAGCCCGGAACGCGAGCACCGAGCCGTAGACGAGCCCGACGGCGGCCAGCACGAGGATCGGCACGCGGAAGTCGTGTGCAGGCTCCGGGAACTTCGCGATCGCGATGCGGAGGAAGCCGTAGGCGGCGGCCTTGGAGACGACGCCCGAGAGCAGCGCCGCCACCTCGGGCGGCGACTCGCGGTACGCGTCGGGGAGCCAGCCGTGCAGCGGGAAGAGCGGCGCCTTGACCGCGAATGCGACGGCGAAGCCGAGGAAGAGCCAGGGGTCGTCGCTAGTCCCGCTCTGCACGAGGTCGAACGTCCCCTCCTGCAGCCCGAAGACGATGATCGCGGCCAGCATGAACAGCGACCCGCCCATCGTGTAGATGACGAACTTGATCGTCGCGCCCAGCCGCCCGGGCCCGCCCCAGGCGCCGATCAGGACGTAGAGCGGGACGAGCATCGCCTCGAAGAAGACGTAGAAGAGCAGCAGGTCCTGCGCCGTGAACACGCCTACGATCGCGCCGGTCAGGAAGAGCATCAGGCCGAAATAGCCGCGCGCGCGGTCGCGCCCCGCCCAGACGCCGTACGCGATCGCCGCGGCCGCCACGACGACGCTGAGGCCGACCAGCCAGAGCGAGAAGCCGTACATGCCGACGTGGTACGAGACGCCGAGGTCGCCGAACCACTCGTGCTGCTGCTCGAGCTGGAGGCCGTCCGCGAACTCGAAGCGGAACAGCGCGTTGATCCAGAAGCCGACCTCCGCCAGCGAGAAGAGCAGCGCCAGGGAGCCCGCCAGCTGCCCGGGCAGCGGCAGCAGCCAGACGAGCAGCGCGCCGGCCAGCGGCAGCAGGATCAGGATGGTGGTGAGCCAGTCCTCCACCTATTGCCTCACGCTCACGAAGACGAGGATGAGAACGGCGACTCCGAAGGCCAGCGCGAGCGCGTAGCTCCGCACGAGCCCGGTCTGCGTGTGGCTGACGGTCCCGCCGGCGCGACGCGTGCCGCCGGCGACGGCGTCGATCGACCCCTGGATCACGGGCCGCTCGAAGAAGCGCGACCAGCCGCGCGCGGTCGCGGCAGCCGGCCGGTAGAACGCCAGGTCGTAGGCCTCGTCGAAGTAGAACTTCTTCTCGAAGAGCCGCTGGAGCCACACCATCCGCGGAATCCGGAGCCATCGCGTTCCGTAGATCGCCCAGGCAACGCCGATGCCGCAGAGCGCCAGCGCGACGGAGATCGCGCTGACGATGTAGTCCTGCAGCGCGGTCGCCTCTACGAGCGGTTCCGCCACCGGCCCCAGCCAGTCGAGCGGCAGGTTCCAGAGGCCCGGGATCGCGATCAGCCCGCCCACGGCCGCCAGGACCGCCAGGACCGCGACCACCGACGTCATCGAGAACGGCCCCTCGCCGTGGCCATGCGCGTGGACGTGCTCCCGCGCGAAAGGAGACACGTCGCCCTCGAAGACGAGGAAGAACATCCGGAACGTGTAGAGCCCGGTCAGGAACACGCCCGCGAGCCCGGCGACGAGCAGCGTCCGCCCGTACCAGCCCTCGGCCAGCGCCGAGCCGAGGATCGAGTCCTTCGACCAGAAGCCCGAGAGCGGCGGGATCCCGGCCAGGGC
>DATFQE010000130.1:0-5771 GCA_035264445.1 Gaiellaceae bacterium
GATGGGCAAGCCGATGCCGGGCTGGGACGTCCAGATCCTGGACGAGGACGAGCGCCCGGTCGCTCAGGGCGAGCGCGGCGAGATCTGCCTCCGCGCCCGCACGAACCCGCACTATCCGCTCGGCTACTGGAACCGCCCGGACGACACCGAGGAGGTGTTCGGCGGCGAGTGGTTCCACACCAAGGACGCCGCGAGCCAGGACGGGGACGGCTACGTCTGGTACGAGGGGCGCGCCGACGACGTAATCATCGCCGCCGGCTACCGCGTCGGCCCGTTCGAGGTCGAGTCCATCTGTCTGGAGCACGCGGCGGTGCGCGAGGCGGCGGCCGTGGCCTCACCTGACGAGCTGCGCGGCAACGTGGTCAAGGCGTTCATCGTCCTGGCGAACGACCACGAGCCGTCCGACGAGCTCGCCGACGAGATCAAGGCCTTCGTCCGTGGGCGGCTGTCCGCGTACGCGTATCCGCGCCGGATCGAGTTCGTCGCCGACCTGCCCAAGACGCTGACCGGGAAGATCCGGCGCATCGAGCTCCGCCAGCTGGAGCTCGAACGCGCGCGCGCCGTGCGCACCTAGACGTGCGCCAGTAGTTGCTCCAGCGGCCGCGGAACGCGGTCTGGAGCGAGCGCCCGGACGAGCGAACTCACCGACGTCTTCCGAGTCTGGCTGCCGAGCCAGCGGTGAAGCTGCGCTTCCGTGGGTCGTCCCCGCCACGCGGGTTGCTTCTGGAGGGTGCGAAACGATCCGAGCTCGCCGTGAGCGTCGATCACCTCTTCCATCGCGTGCGCGCCGAGGGCGCGGATCAGCTCGTCCTCCAGGTCGGCCACGCAGACGTAGAAGCCGAGCGACTCCATGTCGGTTCGGGTCAGGCCGGACCCGAGGCCGGCTCGTTCCAGAGCCCGTTGGAAGAAGCGTTCCTCGGCGGCGTCACAGAGACCGGCCAGCTTGACGTCGAGCCCTCGAGGGCCGAAGCGCTCGACGAAGCGCCCGATCGCCTGCGCACCTCCGATCGGCACGATCGAGAGGCCCTCGGCGGCGAGGTTCCGACCGCGTCGCTCGGCTAACGCTTCCAGTGCGAGCTGGTCGCTGACGCCCTCGACGAGGACGACGGCACGAGGATGGTTTCGGCGGGTTCTCATCGTCGACGCCATTGTGGCCATAGCCGTTTAAATCCGATCTCGCGCGCGCGCTCATCGCGATCCTGCTCGCAGCCTCCGATCGGCTCCTGGAACCTCACGGGTGGCCGTCCCTGCGAAACCTCTACGTGCGCTTTTAGACTCCGGCTCGCGCTGCGGCGGGAGGTGACCGGAACTACGGCGAAGGGGGACGCTATGAGACTCTCCAGCACCGGACGCGCGGTGCTCGCGCTGCTCGTGATCGGGGTGGCGTTATTCGGGGCGTCGGGCTCGATGGCGCACGGCGGCAAGGGCGGCCACGGGAACCGTCTCGCGATCGAGGTCCTGTCGAACCGCGCAGACCTGCTGTCGGGCGGGAACGCGCTCGTGGAGGTGAAGCTGTCGAAGCACGCGAACCCCGCGCGCGTGCGCGTGGAGCTCAACGGGACTGATGTCACCTCGGCCTTCGCCGTCCGCGACGACGGTCGCTTCGTCGGTCTCATCAGCGGCCTCACCGTGGGCGAGAACACGCTGACGGCGCGCGAGTCGCACGGGAAGAAGGCGAGGATTACGCTCACGAACCACCCGATCGGCGGGTCAGTGTTCAGCGGGCCGCAGCTCGTGCCCTACTTCTGCCGGACGCAGCTCTTCGGCCTGGCGACGTCCGTCGACACGCAGTGCAACGCGCCGACCGTGGTGTCGTACCGCTACCGGACGCTCGCAGGGGCGTTTGCGGTCTACAACCCGGCGAGCCCGCCCCCTGCGGACCAGATCGCCAACACGACGACCGACGAGGGTGTGACCGTGCCGTACATCGTCCGCGTCGAGCGCGGGACGATGAACCGCGGCATCTACGAGCTCGCCGTCCTGGTCGACCCGGCCAAGCCGTGGACGCCGTGGTCTCCACAGGCGGGCTGGAACCAGAAGGTCTACTGGCTCTTCGGCGGCGGCACAGCGCCGTGGCGCACGCAGGCGGGCCCGTCGTCGGCGCTCGTCGACATGGCGTTGTCCCGCGGCTTCCTGGTCGCGAACTCGTCGCTCAACATCCGCGGCCAGAACGCAAACGACTGGGTTTCGGGCGAGTCCGTGATGATGCTCCAGGAGCAGATCCGTGAGTCGTTCGGCTCGATCCGGTACACGATCGGCAGTGGCTGCTCGGGCGGCTCGATCCAGCAGCATCTGATCGCGGCGAACTACCCCGGGCTGCTCGACGGCATCCTGCCCAACTGCAGCTACGAGGACAGCTGGACGACGGCGATGGAGGTCAACGACTGCCACCTTCTGCTCAATTACTTCGCCAAGTCGCCCGCGCTCTGGGCGTCCGCGGCGCAGCGGGCAGCCGTCTCGGGGCACAAGGACACCTCGGCGTGCATCGCGTGGGAGTTCTCGTTCGCGCCGGTCGGGAACCCGGCCCGCGCCGTGAACTGCAACCTGCAGACGCCGCCCGAGCTGGCCGCGCTCGTCTACAACCCGGTCACGAATCCCGGCGGAATCCGCTGCACGGTCCAGGACCACCAGGTGGCGATCTGGGGCCGCACAGCGAGGGGCTTCGCGCGGCGGCCGATGGACGACGTCGGGGTGCAGTTCGGGCTCAAGGCGCTCCAAGCCGGACAGATCTCGGTGGAGCAGTTCGTCGACCTGAACGAGAAGATCGGCGGCGTCGACACCGACTTCAACTTCACCGCCGAGCGCACCGAGGCCGATCCGGGCTCGATGGCGATCGCGTACTGGGCGGGCCAGGTGTCGAACCCGTACGCGCTGGCGAACGTGCCGATGATCGACCTGCGCGGGTCGTCGAACGTCAACGACATCCACACCGACTACCACTCGTGGGCCATGCGGGCCCGCCTCGACGAGGCCAACGGCGGGCACGGCAACCAGCTGATCTGGAGCTGGCCGTCGGGCATCGTGGCGCCTGCCGCGATCAACCTGAAGGCGTTCCTGCTGATGGACCGCTGGTTGACGGCGATCGAGAACGACCACAGCTCGCGGCCGCAGCGGGTCAAGGTCCTCCGCAACAAGCCGGCCGACGCGGTCGACGTCTGCTACGCGAGCACCACGCCGCCGCTAGTCGAGATCACCGACCCGGCCGCGTGCGCTGCGCTCCTGCCCTACTACGCCGACGCGCGGCTCGTGGCGGGGATGCCGCTCTCGCACGACATCCTCAAGTGCCGGCTCGAGCCGCTACGCCGCTCCGACTACAGCGTCACGTTCACGGACGCACAGTGGGCGCGGCTCGAAAGCGCGTTCCCGACGGGCGTCTGCGACTGGAGCAAGCAGGGCGTCGGGCAGTGGATCCAGCGCTTCGCGCAGCCGTGGCTGACCTTCGAGGACGGGCCCGGCGGCCGGCCGCTCGGGTCGCCGCCGCGGTCGCGGTCGCACTAGGACAGCGTTCGGAGCAGGCGGGCGGTCAAGGCCGCCCGCCTGCTCTCCATGCCTGCGATGAGTTTTCGGCCGGCCGGGTGTCTTATCAACGAACCACGGAACGGGAGGTCGAATCGATGAACACCGTCGCGCTACGGACGCCGGCTGTTGTGCTCGCGGCTGCAGGCCTCGCGTGGGCTGTCACGTTCGAGCGGATGCACGGGATGGACGAAGGCCCCGGCACCGACCTCGGCGGGCTCGGTTGGTACGTCGGCATCTGGATGACGATGACGGCCGCGATGATGCTCCCGACGGTGCTGCCGCACGTCGCGTGGCTCGCCCGGCGTGCGCCGGCAGTTCTGTTCTCGCTCGGCTACCTCGTTGTCTGGACGGCGTACGGTCTGGCCGCCTACGGCCTCTACAGGCTCGTGACCTCCCTCGACACCGGCTGGCTCGCGTGGGACGAGGCCGGCCCATACGTCGTCGGCGGCGTGATCGTCGCGGCCGGCCTCTACGAGCTGACGCCGTTCAAGCGGCGCAGCCTTCGTCGCTGCCGTCGCCTACGCGACGACGCCGGCGCCTTCCGAAGCGGGCTCGAGCACGGGTTGGACTGCGTCGGCTGCTCGGGCGGCCTGATGCTCGTCCTCTTCGCGGTCGGCGTGATGAGCCTCTTCTGGATGGCGGTCATCGCAGCCGTGATCTTCGTGGAGAAGGTCTTGCCCCGGGGCTTCGCGCTCACCCGCGCCGTCGCGGTCGGGCTCGTTGTGCTCGGGCTCTCGGTGGCGGTCGCGCCTGCAAGCGTCCCCGGCCTGACCGAGCCCGGGATGGAGATGGAGGCGTGACCAGGATCGGAACCCGCGAGGAGTGGCTGGCGGCGAGGGTCGAGCTGCTCGAGCGCGAGAAGGAGCTCACGCGCCGTAGTGACGAGCTGGCTCGGCAGCGCTCCGAGCTCCCGCGCGTGCGGATCGACAAGGAGTACGTGTTCGAGACCGAGGAAGGGCCGAAGACGCTCGCCGAGCTCTTCGACGGCCGTTCGCAGCTGCTCGTCTACCACTTCATGTTCGGACCGACGGTCGAGGGCTGGCCGGACGCGGGTTGCCCGGGCTGCTCGTACACGGCCGACTCGCTCGCCGGCGCCGTCGCCCATCTGCCTCACCGCGACGTGACCTTCGTCGCCGTCTCCCGCGCGCCGCTCGAGCGCCTGAACGCGTACAAGCAGCGGATGGAGTGGAGCTTTCCCTGGGTCTCGTACGGCGACAGCGACTTCAACCTCGACTTCAGCGCCTTCACCGACGAGGAGCGCCGTACCGGCCGCGGCTTCAACTTCGGGACGCCGAAGCACGCCGACGAGATCGACGTTCGCCGCGACGAGCTCCACGGCCTGAGCGCGTTCGCGCTCGAGGACGGCGTCGTCTACCACACGTACTCGACGTACGACCGCGGCACCGACGCCCTCAATGCGACCTGGCAACTGCTCGACCGGGCGCCGAAGGGACGCGGCGACGACTTCGACGGCTGGCCGCGCCGACACGACGAGTACCCCGCATGAAGCTGCCGCCGGTCGTGTCGCACGAGGAATGGCAGGCGGCGCTCGATGGCGTTCGCGCCAAGGAGAAAGAGCACACGCGCGCGCGAGACGCGCTGGCCGCGGAGCGGCGCCGGCTGCCCCGGGTTCGGATCGACAAGAAATACGTCCTCGACGGCCCGGACGGGAAGGCCGCGCTGCTCGACCTCTTCGAGAGCCGCCGGCAGCTGATCCTCTACCACTTCATGTTCGGGCCCAACCAGGACGCCGGCTGCGACGGCTGCTCGATGTTCACCGACCAGGTCGGCCACCTCGCGCACCTGCACGCGCGCGACACGTCTTTCGCTCTGGTGTCGCGGGCGCCGATCGAAAAGATCGAGGCATACCGCAAGCGGATGGGGTGGACGATCCCGTGGTTCTCCTGGTTCGGGGGCGACTTCGGCGTCGACTTCGGGACCTCGCCTGCGGAGCCGCGCGTCGGCGCGTACCAGGACGGCGAGGGTTTCGGCCTCAGCGTCTTCATTCGCGAGGGCGACGAGGTCTTTCGGACCTACTTCACGACGTCGCGCGGCGTCGAGGCGCTCGGCAGTGTCTGGACGTTCCTCGACCTGACACCGCTCGGCCGCCAGGAGGAGTGGGAGGACTCTCCAGAGGGCTATCCGCAGACGAAGCCGTACGAGTGGTGGCGCCGCCACGACGAGTACCAGAACGACTAGCGACCGGCCGGTCGACATGGGCCGCCGGGCACGAGCGCGCGCCCGGCAGCCAT
>DATFQE010000131.1:0-11001 GCA_035264445.1 Gaiellaceae bacterium
CGGTCGAGACGGTCTCCGGGTTGCAGTTGACCATGACCGCCTCGAACCCGAGCGCGCGGAAGGTCTGCGCCGCATGGACGCAGCAGTAGTCGAACTCGATGCCCTGGCCGATCCGGTTGGGGCCGGAGCCGATGATCACGATGCTTCGCGTCCCGGTATCACGCGCGGGCGCTGCCTCTTCGGCCTCGCCCCAGGTCGAGTAGTAGTACGAAGACGCAGCCTCGACCTCGGCCGCGCACGAGTCGACGCGGCGGTACACCGGGCTCACGTCCGACGAGCGGCGCTTCGCGCGCACCTTCTCCTCCGTCGCTCCGCACGCGGCCGCAAGGTCGGAATCGGCGAGACCGAGGCGCTTCAGGCGCAGGAAGTGCTCTGCGGTGAGCTCGTCGAGCGTGCCGAGCTTCGCGAGCGCTGCGTCCACGCGGTCGAGCTCCGCCTGGAACCAGGGATGGAGGTTCTCGGGCCGCCAGTCGTCGCCGATCTCGCGTGAGCGCCGCGCCTTGGTGAACGCCTCCGCGAAGGTGCGGCCGATCCCCATCGCCTCCCCCACGCTCTTCATCTGCGTGCCGAGCGTGCGGTCGGCGCCGGGGAACTTCTCGAACGCGAAGCGCGGGAACTTGACGACGACGTAGTCGAGCGTCGGCTCGAAGCTCGCCGGCGTGGTGCGCGTCAGGTCGTTCGGGATCTCGTCGAGCGTGTAGCCGACCGAGAGCTTGGCCGCCACCTTGGCGATCGGATAGCCCGTCGCCTTCGAGGCGAGCGCCGAGGACCGCGACACGCGCGGGTTCATCTCGATCACGCGCAGCTCGCCGGTCCCGCGCTCGCGCGCGAACTGGATGTTGGCGCCGCCTGTCTCGACGCCGACCGCGCGGACCACCCGCAGCGCCGCGTCGCGAAGCTCCTGGTAGGCCTCGTCGGAGAGCGTCATCTGCGGTGCGACCGTGACCGAGTCGCCCGTGTGGACGCCCATCGGGTCGAGGTTCTCGATCGAGCAGACGACAACCGCGTTGTCGGCGCGGTCGCGCATCAGCTCGAGCTCGAACTCGTCCCAGCCGAGCAGCGACTCCTCGACCAGCACCTGGTGCACGGGGCTCTCGCGGAACGCGCGCTGGAGCAGCTCCTCGAACTCGGGCCACGAGCGCGCGGTGCCGCCGCCGTGCCCGCCTAGCGTGAAGGCCGGCCGGAGAATGACGGGGAACGTCAGCTCCGCCGGAACCTCGTCCCAGGCCGTGACGACCGTCGACTCGGGAACCTTCAGCCCGGCGAGCCGGACCGTCTCGCGGAAATGGTCACGGTCCTCGGCGCGCCGGATCACGTCGACGGGCGCCCCGATCAGCTCGACGCCGAGATCGGCGAGGACGCCGGACTCGGCCAGCTCGAGCGCCAGGTTCAATGCGGTCTGGCCTCCCATCGTCGGCAGGAGCGCGTCCGGTCGCTCGCGCGCGAGGACGTCGATCAGCGCCTCGAAGTCGAGCGGCTCGACGTACGTGCGGTCTGCGAAGCCCGGGTCGGTCATCACCGTGGCCGGGTTCGAGTTGACGACGATCGTCCGGAAGCCGTCCTCGCGCAGAACCTTCAACGCCTGGCAGCCTGCGTAGTCGAATTCGCAGGCCTGGCCGATCACGATCGGACCCGACCCGATGAGGCAGATCGAGTCGAGGTCACGCCGCCTGGGCAAGCGCCACCTCCTCGAGCCAGCTGTCGATCAGGGAACGCGCGTCGTGCGGACCGGGGCCGGCCTCGGGATGGAACTGAAGCGAACGCGCGCGGTGCTGCGGGTAGTCGAGCCCCTCGACGGTGCCGTCGTAGAGCGAGACATGGGTCGCTTCCTCGGCGTCGGTCGGCGAGACGGCGAAGCCGTGGTTCTGGCTCGTCACGAGCACGCGACCGGTCGCCCGCTCGAGCACCGGATGGTTGGCGCCACGGTGGCCGAAGCGGAGCTTGAAGGTCTCGTGCCCGGTCGCGAGCGCGAGCAGCTGATGGCCGAGGCAGATGCCCAGGATCGGCACGCGACCAACCAGCCGGCGCACCTCCTCGACCTCCGGCTCGAGCGCCGCGGGGTCGCCCGGCCCGTTCGAGAGCAGCACGCCGTCCGCGCCCAGCTCGAGGAGGGCCGCCGCCGGCGTGTCGTGGGGATACACGACGGCCTGGGCGCCCGCCGCTGCCAGCCGGGCCAGGATCGAGCGCTTGCAGCCGTAGTCGAGCACCGCGATCCGCGGCCGCTCACCGTCGCCCCACGCGTACGGCTCCTGCGTCGAGACCCCGGCGGCCAGCGCTCGGCCCTCCATCGGCGCGAGCTCGCGCACGGCTCGAAGTGCCTCCTCGACCGAGCCGTCGCCGGCGACGACGGCCGCCCGCATCGAGCCCGCCTCGCGGAGACGCTGGACGAGCGACCGCGTGTCGATTCCGGAGAGCGCCGGAATCGCCCGCTCGGTCAGCCAGTCCGTCCATGCGGGGCCGCGCGCCTCGCGCATGATCACCGCACGGGCGTGGGCGCCGCGAGACTCGTTCCGCGAGGGCGCCACCCCGTAGTTGCCGATCATCGGCGCGGTGAAGCAGACGAGCTGCTCGGCGTAGCTCGGGTCGGTGACGACCTCCTGGTAGCCCGTCATCGCCGTGGTGAAGACCGCCTCGCCCAGGGCGTACCCCTCGGCGGCAACGGATTCGCCGCGGTACGTCGTGCCGTCCTCGAGAACCAGGAACCCTGTCACGCCTCGAACGCCACCCGCCCGTCGGCGACCGTGAGCCGCACCTTGCCCTTGAGCGTCTGCCCGAGCAGCCACGAGTTCGTCGACCGCGAGCGGAAGCCGCCTTCCGTCACGCGCCAGCTCGCGGCCGGGTCGAGGAGCGTCACGTTCGCAGTCGCGCCGACCTCGATCCGCGGCCGCTCGAGCCCATAGATGAGCGCGGGCCCGGCGGACATGCGCTCGAGCAGCGTCTCCAGCGTCACGAGACCCGGCTCGACGAGGTGCGTGTAGAGCGCGCAAAACGCCGTCTCCAGGCCGGTGACGCCGAACGGCGCCGCCTCGAACGGGACCTCCTTCTCGTGACGAGCATGCGGCGCGTGATCGGTCGCGACAGCCGCGATCGTGCCGTCGCGCAGGCCGTCGATCAGGGCCGCGCGGTCGGTCGCGGCGCGAAGCGGCGGGTTCATCTTCAGGTTCGGGTCGAGCGTTCGCACGGCCTCGTCCGTCAGGCAGAGATGATGAGGCGTTGCCTCTCCGCTGACGCGTAAACCGGCTGACTGCGCCCGGCCCAGCGCCGCGACGGACTCGCGGGCCGACACGTGCAGGACGTGGAGCGGCAGCTGCTCGTACGCGGCGATGGCGAGGTCGCGCTCGACCATGACGCTCTCGGCCACCGAGGGGTACCCGGAGAAGCCGAGCTCCGCCGAGACCGCGCCCTCGTGCATCTGCCCGTCGCGAGAGAGCGTCGGCTCCTCGCAGTGGAGGGCAAGCGGCCGGCCCGTGATCCCGCCGTACTGGAGGGCGCGGCGCAGGAGACCTGCTTCGGACACCGGGTGCCCGTCGTCGGAGAACCCCGCGGCGCCGCAATCGGCGAGTTCGCCCATCTCGCTCAGCTGCCTGCCTTCCGAGCCCTTCGAGATCGCGGCGAGGAACCCGACCGGGATGTGCGCCTCCTCCGTCGCCGTTTCGGCGAGCGCGCGGAGGATCGAGGCGGAGTCGACGACCGGATCGGTGTTGGGCATGGCGAGGATCGCGCAGTAGCCGCCCGCGGCCGCGGCGGCCGTGCCGGACGCGATCGTCTCCTCGTCCTCGCGCCCGGGCGTCCGCAGGTGGACGTGCGGGTCGACGAAGGCCGGAGCGAGCACGAGGCCTTGGGCTTCTACGACTCGGTGGCCGTTCGCCTCCACGCCGTGTCCGACCGCGGTGATGAGACCGTCGTCGATGCGGACGTCCAGCGCGTCGTCGACGCCCTCGACGGGATCGACCACGCGGGCCCCCCGGATCACGAGGTCGGTCGTTCGGGTTTGCCTCGTCCAGAGCATTACGCCACCTCGTGGATCGCGAGGGCGGGCGCTGCGACCGGTCCGTGCGTGAGCAGGTCGTAGAGGACGGCCATACGGACGACGAGCCCGGCGCGCACCTGCGTCTCGATCAGCGAGTCCGGCGCGTCGGCGACGGCCGGGTCGATCTCGACCCCGCGGTTCATCGGGCCGGGGTGCATGACCTTCTGCCCCGGCCGCAGCCGCTCCGGGGTCACCCCCCAGCGGGCCGTGTACTCACGGAGGCTGGGGACGTAGCTCGCGCCCTCCTGCATGCGCTCCTGCTGCATGCGCAGGACGTACACGACGTCCGCGCCGGCGATCGTGCCGATGTCGGTCGAGGTCGTGCAGCCGAGCGCCTCGATCCCGCGGGGCAGGAGCGGCGGCGGCGCGACGAGCGTGACCCGCGCGCCGAGCAGGACGAGCGCCTGGATGTTCGAGCGCGCGACCCGCGAGTGCAGCACGTCGCCGACGATCGCGACGTGCAGGCCCTCGACCCGCCCGAACTCCTCCTGGATCGTGTAGAGGTCGAGCAGGGCCTGCGTCGGGTGCTGGTGCTTGCCGTCGCCGGCGTTGACGACGTGCGCCTCGGTCACCCGGGCGACCAGCTGGGGTGCGCCGATCTGCGGGTGGCGGAGGACGATGACGTCGGGGTCGTACGCCGCGAGCGTCAGCGCCGTGTCCTTCAGCGACTCGCCCTTCTCGACGGAGGAGCCGGCCGCCTTGATCGACATCGTGTCCGCGGAGAGCCGCTTCGCCGCCAGCTCGAAGCTCGACGAGGTGCGCGTCGAGGACTCGTAGAAGACGTTGACGACCGTCCGGCCGCGGAGCGTGGGCAGCTTCTTCACCTCACGCTCGAGCGAGCGGCCGAAGCTGCGTGCGGTCGCGAGCAGCCGCTCGACGTCGTCGCGGGTCAGGTCGGCGATCGAGATCAGGTGGCGCCTGGCCGGCGGGTCGGGCGGCCTGAGCTCGTCGCGCATCACGCGAATCTCAGCCATGGCTCTCCTTCGGGGACGGGACCAACAGAACTCGGTCGACCTCGTCGACCTCGACGAGCTGGACCTGGATGCGCTCGTCGTGGGCGCTCGGGAGGTTCTTGCCGACGTAGTCGGGACGGATCGGAAGCTCACGGTGGCCGCGGTCGACGAGGACGGCGAGCTGGACGCGTTCGGGGCGGCCGTAGTCGAAGAGCGCCTCGATCGCGGCGCGGATCGTGCGCCCGGTGTAGAGGACGTCGTCGACGAGGACGACGGTCTTGCCCTCGAGCGGGAAGTCGAGGCTCGTCGCGCGCACGACCGGCTGTGGGTGCCTGGGCGCGCCGCGGCCTCGGACGCTGACGTCGTCGCGGTAGAAGGTGATGTCGACGGTTCCCGCGGCCGGCTCGACGCCGCCGAGCTCGGAGATCTGCCGTCGCAGCCGCTGCGCGATCGGGACGCCGCGGGTGTGGATGCCGACGAGCGCGAGGCGGTCCAGCTCGGCGTTGCCCTCGACGATCTCGTGCGCGATCCGCCGCAGTGTCCGCGCCATCGCTTCCGAGTCGAGCAGGACCTTCGAGGCCGAAATCTCGGCGGGCTGGCGCAAGTCGCTCCCTTCTCGGCCTCACGGGACCGGGTTAAAAGGACGAAGCGCGCGGGACTGTAACGCCTGGCTCGGACGGAGTCGAGTCAGGCGCCCCGCTCGGCCGCGAGCAGCGGCCCGAAGGTCGCGAACGCACCGAGCGGCAGCACGGCGAGGCAGCCGAAGCCGACCCGCCACGAGGTCGCCTGCACGAGGGCGGCGAAGGCGAGCGGCGCGACCATCGAGCCGAGGCCGAGGGCCGTCTGCTGGAAGCCGAGTGCGGCACCGCTCCGCTCGCGGCCGGCGAGCTCGGCCGTAGCGGTGAACGAGAGCCCGTTCCAGCCGACCGCGAGCGAGCCGGCGGCGATGAGCGACGCGATCAGAATCGGATCGGACGCCTCCGTCAGCAGCGCCGCGACCGCCATCGCCGCCGCGAGGCCGAGGCTCAGTCGACGCAGCGGGCGCAGGCGGCTGCCGACCCGGTCCGAAAGCCGGCCGAGACTGATTCGGAGGACGGCGCCGGACACGTTGATCGCGGCCAGAACGAGACCGGCCTTCCCCGGCGAGAGCCCTCGCTCCTCGTGCAGGTAGAGCACGACGAAGCCGGTCAGCGCGATCTGGACGGACACGAGCAGCGTGCTGCCCGCCGCCAGCTGCCAGAGCCGCCGATCGCGGAGAGGGCTGCCGACGTGGCCGACGATCGTCTCGTCCGGGAAGCCGGGCGCCTCGCGGAGCCACGTCAACGCCGCGCCGGCTGCGGCCGCACACGCGATCGCGAGCGAACCGAACGCGGCGCCGAGCCCGTACGCGGACTCGAGCGCCGGCAGGACGACGGCGCCGAGGCCGCCTCCGACGGGCACGGCCGTCTGGCGGATCCCGAGCGCAAGTCCGCGCTCGCTCGCGGGAAACCACGACATGACCGCGCGACCCGTGGCGGCGTTGACCGCGGCGCCGACCATCCCCGCCAGCGTGACGAGGGCGACCAGGAGCCAGAAGTCGTCGACGGTCGCCGCCACGCCGAGCAGCAGCGCGGCGCCGCTCAGCCCGACCGAGATCACCGCCCGCTCCCCAACGCGGTCGGTCAGCAGCCCCCAGCCGAGCAGCGTCAACGTCATGCCGCCCGAGGACGTCGCGACCGCGACGCCGAGCGCGCCGAGGCCGACGTCGAACCGGTCCGCGAGCGCCGGCGAGAGGACCGCGAACGCGAAGAGCGACGCCGCGAAGGCCGCCTGCGCGCAGAAGCCGACGCCGAGGACGACGTAGCGATAGCGCTGCACGCGCCCGACGCTACGCGAAGTTGCGGTGCGGCCGGGCGAGCCCGGCCGCACCGCGGTCGGTCAGGTGCGGCTCAGAGCGCCGCCGCGACCGGCGACGGCTCGGTAGGCCACGAGCAGCACGAGCGAGCCGACGATCGCCGCGATCCACGTGCTGATGTCGAAGAACTCGTCGATCGGATCCCCGAAGCCGAGCGCCTTGGCGACGAGACCCCCGAGGATCGCCCCGACGATGCCGATGATCGTCGTGACGATGATCCCACCGGGGTCGTCACCCGGCAGGAGGAACTTCGCGATGATGCCTGCAAGCAGGCCCAACACGATCCACGCGATGATTCCCATGCTTCCTCCTCATTCGTTGTAATCGGTTGATTTCCCGCGTTTTCTCAGCGCAAAACGCGCCTACTCGCCGGTTTTCGACCGTCGTCCAGCGGGAAGGTCCCGGGGCAACGGGAAGCAAGCTGAGGAGGAAGTCGGCATGGAACCGAACGAGCAGGACTCGAATGAGCAGGACGAGGGGGGACTGAAGAAGAAGGTCGCGACCGGTGTCGCGGTCGGGCTGGCCACGACGGCTGCGGCCGGCGTCGCGAAGAAGTTGCTCGGCAGTGACGACGACGACCAGAGCGGCGACGTCCAAGAGAGCGCCGAGAGTCAGGGTCGTCAGGCCGGGAGCACGGGCGGTCGGACGGCGCAGGACGCACAGTCGCGCGCGACCGGACAGGCCCGCTCGACAGCAAGGTCGACGCGGCGCACCAGCAAGGCGGCGGCCGGCAGCGCGAAGAAGCGGTCGTCGCAGGCCCGCTCGACTGCAAAGAAGCGTTCGTCGCAGGCCGGTTCCACCGCGAAGACGAGCTCGTCGCAGGCCCGCTCGGCCGCCAAGAAGAGCTCGTCGCGGACCCGCTCCACTGCCAAGGCGACAACCCGCTCCGCCGGCTCCACGGCTTCGCGCGAGCGGACGAAGGAGCAGCTCTACAAACAGGCGAAGCGGCTGAAGATCGAGGGCCGCTCGAACATGACGAAGGCGCAGCTCGAGCGCGCCGTCGAGCGGGCGAAGTAGGGCATGGCCGCCTCGGCCGGAGTCCGGACGGTCGCGCCCGCCGTCGCCGAGAGGATCCAGGGCACACAACCCTCACGCTTCCGGGCGCTTCTGGCAGCGACGGCGATCGGTGCAGCGGCGGCTGTCGCGGTGTACCGCCTGTTGAGAAGCGCGCCGACCGGCGAAGACTCCGAATAGCGGAGGGCCGCCTCACCGGCGGCCCTCCAAATCGTCCCTACCCGGGACGCATCAGGTCTTCTTGGCGGCGTCCTTGAGCTTCTTCGCACCGGACTTCGCGTTGCCCTTCGCCTGCTCGCGCTTGCCCTTCGTGACGAGGCTGTCGTCGCCGGTCGCGCGGCCGACTTTCTCCTTGGCCTGGCCGGTGACTCTGTCGGTCTTGTCCCCCATGGTTCATGCCCCCTTGTTTAGACCGGTTCACGCGACGGTCTACCCGGGCGGTGTCCGCCCCAATCCAGAACCGGCGTTACACGACTCACGATCGGGGTAGACGCGAGGAAAGACGCTTACTGAGGAGGAAGCCGATGTCAGACACTGTCACCGAGAAGGCAAGCGAGGCGACCGAGCAGGTCACTCCGGATGGGAACGGCGACCGCGCCAAGAAACTGCTGATCCCAGCGGCGGCGGGCGTGGGAACGCTCGCGGCGACGTACGCGGCAACGAAGGCGCCGGGCCTGTTCAAGGACAAGGTCATGCCCCGCCTGGAGCAGAGGGGCGGCGAAGAGGCCGCGAAGATCGGTAAGGAGGCAGCGGGCAACCTCGCGAACCAGGGCGGCGTCCTGGGCGCCGTGGCCGGCAAGGTGGGCGGCGGCGGCAAGTCGGGCGGCGGGCGCGAGAAGACCCGGCGGCTGCCGATCCAGCGCTGGACCGACGTCGCCGTCCCCGTCGAGACCGCCTACGAGAAGTGGACGCAGTTCGAGGACTTCCCGCAGTTCATGCACCGCGTCCTCAGCGTCGAGGAGAAGGACGACAATCGCGTTACCTGGCAGGAGAAGATCTGGTTCAGCAAGCGGCAGTGGGAAGCCGAGATCGTGGAGAACAACAAGAACGACCGGATCGTCTGGAAGACGATTTCGGGCACGTCGCACACCGGCGTGGTCAGCTTCCATCGGCTCGACGACCAGCTGACGCGGGTCATGGTCACGCTCGACTTCCGCCCGAGCGGGATCTTCGAGAAGATGGCCTCGGGGCTGAGGTTCGCGAAGCGCGCCGTGCAGGCGGACCTCGCGCGGTTCAAGGCGTACGTCGAGCTCGGCGAGGCCGAGGGCGTCGAGTACACGCACGAGGCGACGACGGAGTCGGACAAGAAGGACAAGGACGACAACGACGACAAGAAGGACGACGATCGCTCGCAGTCGAACGGCCGCGGCGATTCCGACGAGGTCTCACAGCGGAGCGTCGAGGAGGCCGAGGAGTCGCGGACCGAGCGGGCTCAGCGCAGACAAAAGCGCCGGTCGTAGGACCGGCGCTCGTCTGCCGCAGATTGGCAGTCCGGCGGCTACTTGTCGCCGGACTGCTGTGCGCTCTGGAAGCCCTCGATGAACGCGGGCACGATCGTGTCGCGCACGAAGTCAGGGCCGTTGGCCCCGAGGAACTCGCCGGCCGCGTGGGCCGCGTCCTCGGCGAACGGGAGGAGTGAATCCTTCGCGGCGTTGAGCCCGGAGCCGACCATCCCGCCCATCAGCGACTCCCCGCCGCCGTTGCCCGACGAACCGCCGTCCTTCGAGCGCGACCCGCTGCCCTGCTGTTGCCCGCCGCCCGAGAACGCCTTGCGTGCGGCGATCGCGGTCGCGCCGCTGGCCGCCGCGATGGCCGCGGCCCGCAGCGCCGTCTTGCGCGCCTCGGAGCCGTTGCCGCCGCTCGACTGCTGCTCCTTCTGCTCCTTCTGCTCCTGAGAGCCCGATTCAGCCATTGTCGCTACCCCCTGATCCTGTCCTCGACGTTTCCTTTCGGCTCGACGACCGCGAGCCACCACCACCTCCGCCGGCGCTCGCCTGCTGAATGCGCTCCATCAGCGTGTCGTTCACGTTGCTGAAGGTCTCGGCGATCCCGTCGGCACGCTCGCTGATCTCGTCGGAGATCGACACGAGCTTCTCGAAGTCGACGTTCCCGTTCTTCAGCTCCTCGCTCATCTGACCGACGAGGTCCTGCAACCCCTTGGTCAGCTGCTGAGCATCTTTCAGTGAAGCCATCGTTCCTCCTCATGGTTGCGACAGCCGTCTGTTAGGTGTCCGATACCCCGACTCGAAAGCGGGAAACTAGAGAAGGTCGCCGAGCGGCCCGAGGTTCAGGTTGAGGTCGCGGTCCTCGAGCTCGAACTGCCTTTTCAGCTCCTCCATCCGCTGCTCGAGCTTCATGAACGTCTCGCCGAGCCGCTCGACCTCCTCGTCCGTGAGCGTGCCCGACTCCATGCGCCTGAGCGCCTGCCGCTCCATCAGCTGACGCAGGAGCTCGACCAGCGTCAGCACGAGCTGGGCGAGACCGCGCTCGACGTGCTCCGGGTCGGCGTTGATCCGCCTCGGGAAGGCTGTGCCGACCCGGTCGAGCTCGGCGGCCAGGGCGTGGAGGTCGCCGGCGGCGTAGAGCAGCTTCTCGTCGTCTTGCCGCGTCATCCGGACCCCGGCTCCACGGTCGCGAAGCTGTACGGAGGCCACGGCCCGGTGCACGCGAGCGTCACGTCCGGATGGTCGCCCCCGAGCCGGGCGACCTGCGCGTTGAAGTCGTCGATCGCGTCGCGCGGGACGAGATACGCGGCGCTGAGCACCAGCTCCGAGCCGGTCCCGACGCTCTTCGTCGCCACCCGGGCGATAGCAGCGAGCGGCTCGTGCAGCTCACCCGCGAGACGTTGCGTTCGCCGCTGCTCCCCGAGTCGCGCCCGCATGTAGTCGCGTCCGCTCCCGGCCGGCGTCCCGGCTCCGCCGCCCGGCGCCAGAGCTCGCAGCGATACCTCGGCGCAGCCCCGCACGAGGTCGAGCGCCCGCTCCAGGTCCGCGGCGCGCTCGGCGACGGCCGCGCGCAGCGCTGCGGCGTCCGCGAAGCCGCGCCCGAACCGGGCGGGCAGGACGGCGTCGTTCGACTCGGCGAGCCTGTCGACGACGCGGGCGTGGTCG
>DATFQE010000132.1:0-9466 GCA_035264445.1 Gaiellaceae bacterium
CAGCCGTTCCAGCTTCGGAACGTTCTCGGGTTCGGGGAGGAAGGCGGTGAAGCCTGCGCCGAGAAGCGACGCCCGCTCGCGGATGCGCAGCAGGAACGCCTCGGCGTCGCCGAGCGTCGGCCCGCCCGGCTCCGGCATGAATGCGGCGATCTCACCGGGCGCAAGCGCGTCGCAATCGAAAGCGATGTATGCACACCCGACGCCGTCGAGCGCGCGCTCGAGACCGTCCTCGCCGACGTGGACTCCGCTCGACGCGATGAAGTCCTCCTCCGGCGGATCGAGGTTCCGCGCGGCGACGAGGACGACGTCGTCGGCGTTCACGGTCCCGGCGTCGATCAGCGTGCGCAACGGCGTGGCCCAGGGATTGCCCGAGGGCGAGCTCTCGATCGTGTTCAGGTCGCCGTGCGCGTCGATCCAGACGACCGCCATGCGGCCCTGCCGCGACGCGAGCCCCTGAACCGCCCCGATGTGCGCGCAGCAGCAACCGCCCAGGATGATCGGCCGGGCGGGCAAGTCGGCGGCGATCGCCAGGTTCTGCTCCTCCAGCGAGCTCTCGTCGACGACGGCCGCCTCCGGGTACGGAAACGGCAGCCGGGCCGCCTCGGCCATCGCGTCGCCGCCCTCGCCCCACGCGCGCGGAACGCGAACGAGGCCCGCCGTGAAGGTGCGACCACACACGTGGCACTCGTACTCCGGGCCGAGCGCGACCGCCGTGTACGTCTTGCACTCGGGGCACTTCGCGCGCAGGCGGCTCAGGCGAGCTCCTTCCTGTAGACGACCGTCTCCTCGACCACCCGCATGCCGGCGCGCTCGTAGAGCCGCGTTGCTCCGGTCGGGCTCTCCGCGTCCACGCCGAGGCCGACCTTCCGCTCCCCGCGCACGTGGAACTGTCGGAACGCGTTCTGCAGCAGCGCCATCCCGAGCCCCTGACGGCGCCAGGGCCGACGCACGAACAGCGACCTGATCCAGCCCATCCCGTAGTACTCCGGCTCGCCGATCGTACCGCCCGCAATCTCGTTGCCTGCGCGGACTACGGTCCACAGCGTCGGGTCGTAATGCGACGCCGCGATGATCCGCTCGCGGAAGAGCTCGAACGAGCGCGGGCTGTGGTCCCAGTTGTCCTGCCAGGCGTCCTCGATCGCCTCGTGGAACGCAACGGCGTCCCCTTCGTCGAACGGCTCGACTCTGAGCCCTTGCGGCCACTGCGGATCGGGCGGCTCGTCGCCGAGCTCGATCGCCATCCGATAGAAGTGCCGCACCGGCCGGTACCCACGGCGCTCGAGCACCTCGACGGCGGCGGCGTCGTTCGCGACGACCGTGTTCCGAACGGAGACGGCGCCACGCTCGCGCGCGCGTTCCTCCGCGAGGTCGACCAGCTTGCCCCCGACACCGAGCCCGCGGAGCTCGGGGTGGACGTAGCCGTCCGAGTCGAACTGCCCCTCCGCGTGCTCCTCGAGCGTCGCGTAGCCGGCGATGCGTCCGCCCGGAACCGCGACGAGCCAGGCGTCTTCATCGATGTCGAGCCGGCGCCAGTCGTCAGCGACGTCCGCGCGCGTGAAGCTCTCCGCGCCGCTGAAGACGCGCTCGAAGGCGTTGCCGAGCTCGACCACCGCCTCCAGATCGTCGGCCGTCGGTCGGCGGACGAAGAGCTCGGTCAAGCGGGGACGAGCTCGTCGAGCGTGTCGGGCAGCGGGGTGAGATCGCGAATCTCGCTCGTCGGCTCGGGATCGCCGCTCTCGCCGAGCCGATTCACCCACACCGACGTCAGCCCGAGCTCGTTCGCCGGGACGATGTCGTGGAAGTGGCTCTGCGCGACGTGGACGTGGTGCTCGCGATCCGCCGTAGTGAGCTCGTAGAACCGCTCCCAGTGCCCGTGCGCCGGCTTGTACGAGTGCACGTCCTCCGCCACGATCGCGAGGTCGAACGGCACGCCGAGCCGCTTCATCGACGCGCCGATCAGGTCGCGGTCGGAGTTCGAGAGAATCGCGAGCCTCCACCCCCGGCGGCGTAGCTCGGCGAGCGACTCCGGCACCTCCTCGAACGGCGGCCACTCGGGGAGGGAATGGGCGAGGATGCCGCTCTCGCCCTCGGGGATGCCGTAGCCGACCTCCCGCGCGAGCGCCTCGAGAGTCAGCGTCATCACCTCGGCGTAGCTGCGGTACCGCTCCGCCTGGATCTCCGGTTCCAGCTCGTGGTAGCGCTCGAGAAGCTTCGGCGCCTGCTCGACGCCCCAGAGCCGTTCGAGCACCCCACGGATGCCGGCGTTCCAGTCGATCAGCGTGCCGTAGCAGTCGAACGTCGCCCAGCGGTCCACGGGCTACTCGTCGAACTTCTTGAAGATCACGCAGGCGTTGTGGCCGCCGAAGCCGAACGAGTTCGAGGCCGCGATGGTCAGGTCCGAGTCGCGCGCCTCGTTCGGGATGTAGTCGAGGTCGCACTCGGGATCGGGGTCGTCGTAGTTGATCGTCGGCGGCAGCGTCCCGCGGTCGACGGCGAGGATCGTGAAGATCGCCTCCAGCGCGCCCGCTGCGCCGAGGCAGTGGCCGGTCGCGCCCTTCGTCGACGAGATGGGCGTGTTGCGGGCGTTCTCCTCGCCGAGCGCGAGCTTGATCACGCGCGTCTCGCTCGCGTCGCCGAGCGGCGTCGAGGTGCCGTGCGCGTTGATGTACCCGAGCTCGTCGGTACCGACCCCGGCGTCGGTGAGCGCCATCGTCATCGCACGAGCCGGGTTCCGGCCGGTCGGATCGGGCTCGGTGACGTGCTTCGCGTCCGACGAGAGCCCGTACCCGATCAGCTCCGCGTAGATCTTGGCGCCGCGCGCTTGCGCGGCATCCAGCGCCTCCAGCACGATCACGGCGCCGGCCTCGCCCATGACGAAGCCGTCGCGGGCCGCGTCGAACGGGCGCGACGCCGCCGTGGGGTCGTCGTTCCGGCGCGAGAGAGCCCGCATCGCGCTGAACCCGGCGATGCCGACGCGGGTGATCCCGGCCTCGGTGCCGCCCGCGAGCATGGCATCCGCGCGCCCGAGCCGGATCGCGTCGGCCGCCTCACCGATCGCCATGTTGGAGGCAGCGCAGGCCGTGCACTGGGACGACAGCGGGCCGCGCGTGCCGAGCTCCATCGAGACCCAGGCCGCACCCATGTTCGGGATGATCTGCGGGATCGAGAACGGATTCACGCGGTCGGGCCCGCGGTCGATCAGTACGTCGTAGCAGTCCTGGAAGGCTTTCAGCCCGCCGATCCCGGTCGCCACGGAAGCGCCCACGCGGTCGGCCTGCGGCTCGATCTGGATCCCCGCGTCTGCCTCGGCCTGGCGGGCGGCGGCCACGATCATCTGCGCGAAACGGTCCATGCGGCGCGCTTGCTTCCGCTCGATCCACTGCCCCGGGTCGAACTCCTTCAGCTCGCACGCGAAGTTCACGGGGTACTCGCTCGCGTCGAACTGCTTGATCGTGTCGGCGCCCGACTCGCCGCCGATCAGGTTGTTCCAGGACGTCTCGACGTCGTTGCCGAGCGGGGACACCGCGCCGACCCCGGTCACCACCACCCGCCTTCTGCCGTTCATGCTCATCGCGCTCACATCCCCAGTCCGCCGTCGACCAGCAGCACCTCGCCCGTGATGAACGAGGCCTCGTCCGAGACCAGGAAGCGTACGGCCGCGGCCACGTTCTCGGGATCTCCGAGCCGCCCGAGCGGAGTGTTCGACAGCATCGCCCCGCGTGCGTCCTCCGGAATCGCGTCGGTCAACGCGGTCGTCACGTACCCCGGCGCAACCACGTTGGCGCGCACTCCACGGCTGCCGAGCTCGCGTGCCAGCGACTTCGTGAAGCCGATGATCCCCGCCTTCGACGCGGCGTAGTTCGTCTGGCCCCAGTTGCCATGGACGCCGACGATCGACGAGATGTTCACGATCGCGCCGGCGCGCCGCTTCATCATCCCGCGGGCCGCCGCGCGGCAGGTGTAGAAGGTGCTGGAGAGATTCGTCTCGAGCACCGTGCGCCAGTCCTCGTCGAGCATCCGCGCGAGGACGCCGTCACGAGTCGTCCCGGCGTTGTTCACGAGGACGTCAATGGCGCCCGCCCCCTCGACGAGCGCCTTTGCCTGCTCGGCATCGGAGAGATCCGCCTGGACTGCGCGTCCTCCGACCTCGGATGCCACCGCCTCCGCCTGGTCGGCTTCCGAGCGGTACCCGACGACCACATCGGCTCCGGCGCGGCCGAGCTCGAGCGCGACAGCTCGCCCGATGCCACGCGACCCCCCGGTGACCAGCGCCCGCTTCCCCTCGAGCGAGCAGAAACTCACGCCGAAGCGCGTCCGAGGGCGTCCTTCACCTTCTCCACCCCCGCGAGGTTGTCAACCGGAATTGCCTTGACGCTCTTGTCGATCCTCTTCAGTAAACCGCTGAGGACGTTGCCCGGGCCGACCTCGACGAACGTCTTGACGCCGTTGCGGGCCAGCTCGCTCGCCGCGTGGGTGAAGCGGACGGGCGCGGTCAGCTGCTCGACCAGCAGGTTGCCGAAGCGGTGCGCCGGCTCGATCTTCGCCGTCACCGTCGACATGAACGGCGCGATCGGCTCGCTGAACTTCACCTTGTCGAGCGCCGGCCGGAAGCGGTCCGCCGCCCTGGCGACGAGCGGGCTGTGGAACGCGCCCGATACCTGGAGCTTGACGGTGCGCCGCGCGCCGCGCTCCTGCGCCTCCTCGCAGCACTCGTCCACCGACGGCGTCTCGCCGGAGACGACGATCTGGCCGGGGCAGTTGTAGTTGGCCGGCCACACGCCGATGATCTGGCGGCAGAGCATCTCGACGATCTCGTCCTCGAGCCCGAGAATGGCGGCCATCGAGCCGGGGTGGCGCTCCGCGGCCTCGGCCATCGCCAGGCCGCGCTCGCGCACGAGCCCGACAGCCTCGGCGTCTCCTACCGAGCCTGCGGCCGCGAGGGCGGCGAACTCGCCGACGGAGTGCCCGACGACGAAGTCCGGCTCGATGCCTTCGGCCTTGAGAGCGGCGAGCACGGCGAGGCTCGTCGCCACGAGTGCCGGCTGCTGCACCTCGGTCTGCACCAGATCCTCGAGCGGCGCGTTGAAGCACAGGTCGACGAGGTCGAGCCCCGACGCCTCGCTCGCGCGCTCGAAGACGCTCATCGCCTCCGGGACGGCAGTCGCGATCTCGCGCCCCATCCCGGCTGCCAGCGACCCCTGGCCGGGGAAGCAGAATGCGACCTTGCCGTGTCCTTCGCTCATCTCGCTCCGTTCATAGCCGTCCATTCGAGCAATCCCGAGCCCCATGTGAGGCCCGCTCCCATTCCCGTCATCAGCACCAATTCCCCTTCGCGCAGGCGGCCGTCTTGCTCGGCGTCCGCCAGCGCGAGCGGAATTGAACCTGAAGAAGTGTTCCCGTAGCGGTCGACATTGATCACAACTCGCTTCGGGTCGACGCCGAGCTTCTTCGTCGCGTGGTCGATGATCCGTACGTTCGCCTGGTGCGGCACGTAGACGTCGACGTCGTCCACGGTCGCGTCGCACTCCGCGAGAACCGCCTCCGCGGACGAGACCAGCACCCGGGTTGCGAACTTGAACACTTCGCGGCCGTTCATGTGCACGAAGTTCGCGCCGTTCGCGAGCGTCTCTGCTGTGATCGGCTGCCGTGAGCCGCCGGCCGGCAGCGAGAGGTCCTTCCCGCCTCCGCCGTCCGCGCCTAGCTCGAAGCCGAGGAAGCCACCCTTCTCGACACGCTCGAGGACGACGGCGCCCGCACCGTCGCCGAACAGCACGCAGGTCGAGCGGTCGTTCCAGTTCATGATCTTCGAGAGCACGTCGCCGCCGACGACGAGCGCCTTCTTGGCGAGCCCGGCAGCGACCATGCCGTGCGCCTGGGCGATCGCGTACATGAAGCCCGTGCAGCCGGCCGAGAGGTCGTACGCGGCAGCGTCCTTCGCGCCCAGGCGGTCGGCGAGGATCGCGCCGGTCGACGGGAAGGCCATGTCGGGAGTGACCGTGGCGACGATCAGCAGGTCGACGTCCTCGGCACGCGCGGCCGCGGTCTCGAGCGCTTGCTCGGCCGCCGGCAAGCAGACGTCGGACAGCGCCTCCTCGGGCGCAGCGATCCGGCGCTCGCGGATCCCGGTTCGCTCGATGATCCACTCGTCCGAGGTGTCGACCATCGTCGACAGCTCGTCGTTCGTCAGCACACGCTCCGGCACGTGGCAGCCGAGACCCGTGACCGAGACCCGCACGCCGTTCTGGGTGGCGGACGCGATCATTGCTCGATCGCGAACGTGAGCGTCCCGCGCGCCGCGAGCTCGCCGTCGACGCGGGCGGTCGCTGCGCCCCTCCCGATCGGCCCGCGGACGCGCTCGAGCTCGCAGGTCAGCTCCAGCTCGTCGCCCGGCTCCACGATGCGCTTGAAACGGACGTTGTCGATGCCGGCGAAGAGGGCCATCTTGCCGCGGTTCTCATCCTCGCTCAGCACCGCGACGGCGCCGGTCTGCGCCATCGCCTCGACGATCAGCACGCCGGGCATCACCGGGCGGCCGGGGAAGTGGCCGGCGAGGTACCACTCGTCGTCGCGCACGGTCTTCCTCGCGATTACCTTGCGGCCGGGGTCGAGCTCGAGCACCTCGTCGATGAGCAGGAACGGCTCGCGGTGCGGCAGGATGGCTTCGATCTCGGTGCGTCCGAGCGGCATGGACAGGGCGGGCGGCACGAGGCGACTAGTGTAGTGCTCCAGGGTGTCCGACTCGCTGGAGCCCGATGCTGTCCTGCCGCTGTTGCGCGGGCGCTTCGGGCGCGACTACCGGCACGTCGAGCGGACGCCGTCGACGCAGCGTCTGCTCGAGGACGCCCGGGAGGGCGCCGTGGCCGTTGCGGAGGAGCAGACCGAGGGCCGCGGCCGCCTCGGGCGGAGGTGGCACGCACGGCCGGGGACGAGCGTGCTCGTCTCGATCTTGCTCGAGCCGCGGGTCGCCTCCGAGCGATTGCCCGAGCTCACGCCTCTGGCGGGAGAAGCGTGCGCCGACGCGATCGCCGCCGTCACGGGCCTCGCGCCGACGATCAAGCCGCCGAACGACGTGCTCGTCGACGGGCGCAAGGTGGCCGGGATCCTGGCGGAGGCACGCGACCGCCGCGTCGTCCTCGGGATCGGGATCAATGTCAACGTCGCGGCCGACGAGCTCCCGCTCGAGAGCGAAACGCCGGCGGGGTCGTTGTCGACCGCCGCCGGCCGGAAGGTCAGCCGCGCGGAGCTGCTGGCCGAGCTGCTGCTCCGGCTCGAAGAGCGGTACGACCAGTGGGCTTCTTCCGGCGGATGAGCAGCTGCCGCGCGATGTTCCCGGCGCGGTCGCGGGCCGCGACGCGCGCGTTGCGGTAGGAGCTCGGCGCCGGGATCCGGAAGGGGCCGGCCTTCCGGCGGACGAACGTGCGCACCTTGCCGTCGACCACAGTCGTGATGGTGGCCGGCTCGGACACCGTCGCCAGCCGCTTGAACGCCGACACCAGGCGCAGCACCGGCGGAGCGGTGTCGACGACGACCTTGGTCACGTGCGACGCGAACCCGAGCACGGTCGTGGCGCCGACGACGAGCTCGTAGTTGCCGTCGGGAACAGCCGTGCCGGCGAGAATGGCGTTCCAGTCGACCGACCGCGGGCCCGCAGGGAAACGGCCGGCGAGCAGCGTCGCCACGGCCGCCGATCCCGAGCGGACCGCGACCATCACGTCTGCGTCAGCGGCGAGGGTGAACGACACGCGCAGCGAGTCGGACCGGCCGTCGCCGTTCGGCGAGACGAACCGCGGCGTCGCCGAGACGAACGACAGCGTTCGATTGACGGCGATCGGCACGGCGCTCGCGACCTGGCGGCCGTCGAGCGTCCTCGCGGAGATCAGCACGGTGTAGTTGCCGTCGGGGAGCGCGTCCGGCGCCCATCTGAACGACTGCGCTCCCGCCGGCTTCGCGAGCGTGAACAGGGTCGCGAGGGCGATGCCGTCGTCGTCGGAAAGCGTCGCCGTGACGGTGGCCGGAGCGCCCAGCGTGTACCGGATCGTCGTCGAGTCCGCGACGCCGTCGCCGTTGGGGCTCACGGTCGCCGGCTGGGCGGCGACGGCCGACAGCGTCAGCGCGGTCCCGCCGCCGGCGGTGATCGAGCCCGTCGCAGGGCGAAGCGTGGGGCCCGCTCGGATCGCCCAGGTGTAGCGAGCCGCCGGAGCCACGCGCGCATCCCAGGTCCAGTCGACCCGCGCACCGAAGCCGCCGCCCGAGGCGACCTGGGTCCCCAGCGGATCGGTCACGCTCACGGTCCAAGGGATCGGGGCGGTCAGCCGGCCCGTGAAGCGAACCCGGCCGGCCGACGGTGTGGCGACGGGCGCGTAGAGCTTCGGCAGGCCCGTGAGCGAGACCGCGCGCGCGAGCAGGTCGAGCTGGCTGTAGACGATCGATCCCGGGCAGCTCGTGAAGCCGACGTCCCGGTGGCCCGAGATCGGCCTGAGCAGCACCGGAATACCGGTCGAGAAACGCGGATTGCCGCCCGAGGGGATGGAGAGCAGCGTCAGCGGGTCGACGTGGGCAACGTCGAGCCGCCAGGCGAGGAGGCGCACCAGCGCGCTCCGGGCCTCGGTGGTGAGGGCTGTCGAGTCGTAGTTCCCGAGTAACGCGACGCCGACCGAGCCGGTGTTGAAGCCCTGTGCGTGCGCACCGACGACGTTGCGCTCGATCCCGCCGAAGCGACCTTCGAAGACCTGGCCGTACTTGTCGACGAGAAAGTTGTAGCCGATGTCGTCCCAGCCGTTCCCGCGCACGTGGTAGAGCTGGATTCCGCGCACGACGGCCGCGGATTGCTCCTTCGTGTACGAGTTCGACCCGGCCGAATGGTGCACGACCGCGAAGCGCAGCGAGCCGGCGTATCGAGGCCCCGCTCGCCGAATCGACTCGCTGGCGCGCCAGGCCGTACGGGTGATGACCGGCGGCGACGAGGCCGTCGCAAGCGCACGAACGGGCGCCTCGTCGACGGGGCTCCAAACGTAGTGCGCCCGCAGCCTCGTGACCCGGCCGCGGAGGCGGTACTGGACGCGGTCGGACGGCCCGGTCCAGTACGGATTCCCGAGCTTCCAGCGACCAGAGCGCGCGCCCTCGGCGCTCTGCGGGTCGGGCGCGTCCTCCGCCTCCGGAGCGGCCGCGCGCCACCGGCTCCAGCGACCGTTGAGGCTGCGGGTACGGAAGGTGACCCGGCCGGGCCCCTGCCAGTGGAGGCCGACGAGGTCGAACCGCTCCGGCGCGCGGACCGATGCGAGCGCTCGCGCACCGGAAACGGGCAGGTCACGTGTGACCAGAGTGACCTCCGCCGCGTTCGCCGGCGCGGGCGCGACGGCGACAACGACGAGGCCAAGGAGTGCCAGTCTCGATCCCCGCAAGCGTCGTCCTCTCGAAGCACCCTAGCTTCGCGCCGGGTCGGCGAACCCCTCGCTGATAGAATCTT
>DATFQE010000133.1:0-12603 GCA_035264445.1 Gaiellaceae bacterium
CCCCCGGCCGCCGCCGCCCGCGGCCGCCTTGATCACGAGCGGATAGCCGAGCTCGTCGGGCTCGCCCTGCGGGACGACCGGAACCCCGGCCTCGCGTGCGATCCGCTTCGCCTCGAGCTTGTCCCCGCCCGCCCGCAAAGCGTCGGGCGACGGGCCGACGAAGACGAGCTCCGCGGCCTCCACCGCCTCCGCGAAGTCTGGGTCTTCGGCCAGGAAGCCGTAGCCGGGGTGGATCGCGTCCGCGCCGGTCTGCTTCGCCGCGCGAATGTGCTCCTCCGAGGCGAGGTAGCCGGCGATCTCGACGACCTCGTCGGCGACGCGCGCGTGCAGCGCGCCGCGGTCGTCGGGAGCGACCACGGCCACGGTTCCGATCCCGAGCTCGCGGCAGGTGCGGAAGACCCGCGCCGCGATCTCGCCGCGGTTCGCTACGAGGAGCTTGTCGAGCACGGCCGCGTACCTTACGGCGGCCTTGCTATGGCGCTAGCGACGCTTGTTGTCGTTCCCGCCCGTACGGGTCTCGGGAGCGAAGATCCCGGGCGGTGGAGGCCCCGGACGCGGAGGAATGGATCCCTGCTTGGCCATGAGATCAGTCTAGCGCCAGCTCCAGAGACCACAGTCCGATGGCCAGCACGAGAAGCGCGCAGGCGACGCGAAAGAAGACGATCAAACGGTCGATCGCGTTCTGGTTGTCGTCCCACGCCGACTTCATCCAGTAGGAAAGCGTTCGCTGCACGTCTCGCAACGGCGTTCCCTCGGCCTGAAAGTGCTCGTACACGGCAGCGCCGTACAGTGCGAATGTGAATCCGGACTTCGGCAAGAGGACGTAGACGCCCAGGACGATGCTCGCGATCGCTGCGGCAGTGCCCGTCAGGGTCAGCCACGCATCGCCGTTGGTTGCCAAGGCACGGCCGCCGAGGAACGAGACGACGATCGCCGTAGCCGTCAAGAGCACACCTGTTCTTGCTCGTAGCTCCTCCAACAACCGCTCCTGTTGCCCGAGGGTCCGCAGGGCGAGGTCGTACGCGAGCTGCTCCAGGTGTTCCCCGCCGGAGGCGTCAGCAGCCATTCCTCCATCGTCGCGGGCTAGTCGGACGTCCGCGTCGGCGTCCGCCCTACCAAGAGCAGGCTGAGGAGACACACGCCGGAGAGGACGAGGTATGGGACGGCGTCGGACGTGGCGCGGGCGAGCGCGCCGCCGCCCGACGCGCCGAGCGCCTGGCCGGGCGCCCAGGCGAGGTTGACCAGCGCGAACCCGTACGCGTAGTCCAGCCCGCGCCGCTCGGCGAGGTCGGTCAGGTGCGACATCGCGGGCGTCCAGAAGACGCCGAACGACATGCCCGCGAGGATGACGAACGCGGCGAGCACCCAGCGCGAGTCGGGCCAGGGCAGCACGGCCGTCATCACCGCCGAGGCGGCGAGGCCGAAGCGAATCGGCAGCAGCCGGCCGCGGACGTCGGAGATGCGCCCGGCGAGCGGGTTGAGCACCGCCTCGATGCCGGCTGAGACGAGGAAGACGATTCCGATGCCGACCGCGCTCATGCCGAGGTCGTCGAGGCGGAGCGACACGAGCACGCCCATGGTCGAGAAGAGCAGGGCGGGCAGGGCGACGAACCAGACGGTTCCGAGGATCGTTCGATCCTCGACCGCCTGCCAGAGCATCGAGAGCGGCTGGGGCTCCTCCGGCCTGGCGGCCGGCGTCAACGCCGCCCAGACCGCCAGCCCGAGGCCGGCGGCGCCCACGGCGGCGAAGGCGATCTCGGTACCCGTGACCGACGCGACAGCACCGAGGATCGGGCCGCAGAGAGCGCCGACGATCGCGGCGCTCATCGCCGTTCCGATCAGGAATCCGCGGCGGCCCGCGGGCGCCCGGGAGACCAACCACGCCAGAGCGGCCGTCCAGGTCAGCGCGCTGGCGAAGCCCTGGACGAAGCGGGCCAGGTCGAGGAGCACGATCCCGTTCGCGAACCCGAAGATCGTGGTCGTGACGACCATCAGCAGCAGGCCCGCGATCACCGTGGGCTTGACCCCGAACCGCGCCGCCGACATTCCGCCCGGGATCCCGCCCACGAGCGCGCCCGCCGGATATGCCGCGGCCAGCAGTCCGACGCCCGCCTTGGAGAGGTCGAGATCCTCGGCGTACTCCGGCAACAGCGGCGTCAGCGCCGTGAAGAAGACCGTGTCGACGAACACCATCGCGCCGACGAGGAGCAGCAGCCGCCGCACGCGGCGCTATGTCGTCGAGCTCGGCTTGCGCGAGGTCGTCACGGGGGGCGTATCTTCGCGCAAGTGGCGTGGACCGACTTCACCACGCAGGACGACGGGCCGCTGATCGCTGGTCGCCGCGCGGGCAGCGGGCCGCCGGTTCTCCTGCTGCACGGTGGGCCGGGGCTCGGCTTCGACTACCTGCGCGAGCTCGCCGAGGAGCTCGCGCAGGAGAACGACGTCGCGTGGTACCAACAGCGCGGGCAGGCGCCGTCCGCGCAGGAGAGGCCGTACACCGTGGCGGCCGACGTCGGGGATGCCCGCCGCGTCGTCGACGCGCTCGGCTGGGAGACGGCATACGTCGTCGGGCATTCGTGGGGCGGGCACCTCGCGCTCCACGTCGCGGAGGCGATGCCCGAGCGGCTGCTCGGCGTGCTCGCCGTCGACCCGCTCGGCGCCGTCGGCGACGGACGGTGGCCGGAATTCGACGAGGAGATCTTCCGCCGCACGCCCGAGGCGGTGCGTGCCCGGGCGCGCGAGCTCGACGAGCTCTCGACGGCCGGCGAGGCCGACGACGAGCTGGCGCTCGAAGGGATGCTCCTCGTCTGGCCCGCATACTTCGCCGAGCCCGAGCGCGCGCCGCCGATCCCCGAGCTGCGATTGTCGAGCGAGCGCTCGGCCGAGATGGTGCAGTCGATTCTGGCCGAGTTGCCGGCGCTCGAGGCGCGGCTGCCGGAGATTCGCGTCCCGGTCGGCTTCGTCCACGGCTCGCGGAGCCCGATGCCGGTCGCCGCCTCGACCGACGCGGCCGAGCGGATTCGGGGCGCCTGGGTCGAGGTCGTCGACGGTGCCGGGCACTTCGTATGGGTCGAGGCGCCCGGCGCTGTTCGCGCGGCGCTTCGACGCCTTACCGCCAAGTAGGCGAGCGCCGCTCCAGGAAGGCACGGAGCCCCTCCTGGCCCTCGGGGCTCGTGCGCAGTCGCGCCGCGATGTGGGCGCTGTCGAGGGCGGCGGGCGCCGTGCGGACGAGCTGCTTCGCCTCGCGGGCCGCCAGCGGGCCGGAGCTGAGCAGCTCGCCGACGACGCGGTCGACGGCCTCGTCGAGCTCGTCCGCGATCTCGTGCACGAGCCCGATCCGGAGCGCCGCCTGCGCATCGAAGCGCTCGCCCGTCAGGAAGTACCGCCGGGCCGCGCCGGGGCCGATCGTCGGCAGGACGAAGGGCGAGATGACTGCCGGAACGATCCCGAGCTTGACCTCGGAGAAGCCGAAGACCGCGTCTTCGCCGGCCAGGGCGATGTCGGCGCAGGCAACAAGCCCCGAGCCGCCGCCGAGCGCGTAACCCTGGACGCGTGCGACCACCGGGGCGGGACATGCGTCGATCGCCTCGAGCATCGAGTACAGCCGCATGGCGTCCTCGACGTTCTCGTCGTAGGTGAGGTCGATCGCGGACCGCTGCCAGGCGACGTCGGCGCCCGCGCAGAAGCTCGGCCCGTCGCCGGCGAGGACGACCGCGCGGGCGTCGCCGACGTCGGAGAACGCGTCCGTGAGCTCGGCGATCAGCGCGGCGTCGAAGGCGTTGCGCCGCTCCGGACGGGCGAGCGTGACGCGCAGGATCGGGCCTTCCCGCTCGATGCGGAGCGCGCTCATGGCCGCGGAGCTTAGAGTCGAGGGCATGCTCCGAGGCGCCATAGCCGCCGCCGTCACACCTCTCCGGGACGAGGGTCGCGCGCTCGACGAGGACGCCGTCGCGCCGTACGTCGACTTCCTGGCGGCGGGAGGCGTGGACGGGATTCTCCCGCTCGGCACGACGGGCGAGGGCATCCTGCTCACGATCGACGAGCGGCGCCGCGTGGCGGGGCGCTTCGTCGCGGCCGCGGACGGCCGCTTGCAGGTCGCCGTGCACGCGGGCGCCCAGACGACCGCCGACACGGCCGCGTTGGCGGCACACGCGGCCGAGGCCGGCGCCGACGCCGTTGCGGTCATCGGCCCGCCGTACTACCCGCTCGACGACGCGGCGCTGCTCGCGCACTTCACCGCCGCCGCGCGCGCCTGCGAGCCGCTGCCGTTCTACCTCTACGAGTTCAAGGGCCGTGCCGGCTACTCGATCCCGCCCGGGGTGATCGAACGCCTGCGCGAGACGGCGTCGAACCTGCGTGGCCTGAAGGTCTCCAATCAGCCGTTCGAGGCCGTGGAGCCGTACCTGATCGAAGGGCTCGACGTCTTCGTCGGCGCCGAAGGTCTCGTCCGGCAAGGCCTGCAGCGCGGTGCGGCCGGCGCGGTCTCGGGGCTCGCCGCCGCGTTCCCGGAGCTGATCGCCGGGCTGGTCCACGACGGCGCGGGCGAGCTCGGACCCGTTCGTGCCGCCGTCGAGCGGTTCCCGTTCCACGCGGCGCTCAAGCGAATCGTCGGCTCGAAGGGCGTGCCGGTCCGCGAGGACGTACGCGCGCCGCTCCGAGGTCTCACCGACGCAGAGTGCGAGGAGCTCGACCGCTGGCTCGAGTCGTCGTAGCGGGCGCGGGCGCAACCGGCGCGAGCATCGCGTACAACCTGGCGCTGCTCGGCGCCCAAGACGTGGTGCTCGCCGACCCGCGAGGCGTCGCCGGCGGTTCCACGAGCCGGGCGATGGGCGGCGTCCGCCAGCAGTTCTCCACCGCCGCGGAGGTGCGCCTCGCCCAGGCGAGCATCCGCTTCTTCGCCGACCTCGGCGCGCCGCTGTTCAGGCAGGTCGGCTACCTGTTCATCGCGACGACCGAGCAGGGCTTGGCCGCGCTCGAGGAACGCCGCGAGCTCCAGGAGTCGCTCGGCGTCCCGGTGGAGCGCGTCGACCCGCGGGAGGTGACGGGCCTCTTCGCCGACGACGTGCTCGGAGCCGTCACCTGCCGCGAGGACGGCGTGGCCGATCCGTCGGGCGTCTGCCGCGAGGTCGTGCGTCGGGCCGCGGAGCTCGGCGTCGACGTGCGGGAGGGGGTCGACGCCGTCGAGGTCGGCGGGGACGTCCTCGTGATCGCGTCGGGCCCGTGGTCGCGCGACGTCGCCGGCCGCGTCGGCGTCGACCTCCCGATCCGGCCGCTCTGCCGCCAGCTCGTCGACACGGAGCCCGTGGACGGGCTGCCTGCGTCGCTGCCGATGGTGATCGAGGCGGAGACGGGCTTCCATTTCCGCAGGACGCCGGCCGGCGGACTGCGGCTGGCGATGGGCGAGGAGGTCTCGCGCTGGGGCTTCGAGACGGAAGTCGACGAGCGGCTCGTCGACGACTGGCTGGCGCGGCTCGCGCGGCGGTACCCGCCGGCCGCCGGGATCGCGGTCACGCGCGCGTGGGCCGGCCTCTACGACATGACCCCGGACGCGCACCCGATCCTGGGCTGGGGCGGGGACGGCGTGTACGCGGCCTGCGGCTTCTCCGGCCACGGGTTCATGCAGTCGCCCGCGGTCGGGCGCGCGGTGGCCGAGGAGGTGCTCCACCGCGAGTCCGAGCTCGATCTGTCGCCGTTCCGTCTCGACCGTTTCGCCGGCGACGAGGTGTTCCCGGAGACACTCGTCCTGTGATCGAGGTCTCGTGGGAGCAGGTGCGGGCCTTCCGGCTCGCGCGGAGCCTCGACGGCTCGGACGGGATCGTCGAGACCGCCCGGCGACTGAGCGGCGTGCACGCGCAGGTGATGTCGTGCGCGGAGCTTGCGCTGGCGGCGCGCGTGGAAGGCGTGCGGGTCGCCGACGTGCGGGAGGCGCTCTGGGAGCGGCGTGAGCTGGTCAAGACGTGGGCGATGCGCGGCACGCTGCACCTCCTTCCCGCTGACGACCTCCCGCTGTGGGCCGGCGCGCTGCGCACACGGGCGTACCTCTGGCGAACCGCCGCGTGGACGCGGTACTTCGGCGTGACGGTCGAGGAGCTGGAGGTGCTCCTCGCCGCCATCGGCGCCTCGCTCGACGGCCGCGGGCTCACGCGCGAGGAGCTCGGCGCCGCGGTCGCCGAGCATTCGGGGCCACAGGCGCAGGAGCTGATGTCGTCGGGCTGGGGCACGCTGCTGAAGCCGGTCGCGATGGAGGGCGGGCTCGTGTTCGGTCCGAACCGCGGCCGCAACGTCGCCTTCGTCAACCCGCACGACTGGATCGGGCCGTTCGAGCCACTGCCCACCGACAAGGCGATGGCCGAGGTCGTCCGACGCTGGTTGCGCGTCTACGGCCCCGGTTCCCACGAGGACCTCGGCCGCTGGTGGGGCGTCGCGCCGGGCCGTGTCCGCAAGCTGCTCGAAGGACTCGGCAACGAGCTCGTGGAGGTGAGCGTCGAGGGGCGGCCCGGCTATGCGCTCGCCGACGACACGAAGGCGCTGGAGGGTGGAAACGCACGGCGTGAGGCGCGCCTTCTCGCCGGCTTCGACCCCTACGTCGTCGGCTTCTTCCCCCGCTCGGGCCTAGTCGAGCCCGAGCACCTCGCCCGGGTCTCGCGGACGGCGGGCTGGATCTCGCCGGTCGTCGCCGTGGGCGGCGAGATCGTCGGAGTCTGGAAGCACGCCGTCCGGAAGGGCGTGATGGAGATCACCGTCGAGCTGTTCGGCAAGCTCGCGGCGGCGCGCGTGCGCGAGCTGTCGGCTGATGCCGATCGGCTCGCGGCCGCTCTCGGGGCGACGCCCGCTGTCACGGTGGCCTAGAGCGCAGGCTCGTCGAAGGCAAGACCGCGGCGCGACAGCTCGTCGATCTCGAAGCGGCCCTCGATCGTCGCCTCGACGTCGAACTCCTCCGCGATGTCGGGCTCCTTGCCGATCAGCTCGCGCGCCTGTGAAGCTGGGGCGCGTAGCGCTTCCGCGGCCTCGCGCGACTCCCACAGGTAGACGGCGCCCCAGCGCTCGGTCGCCTCGTCGGACACCCACACCTTGAACCGCAGGCCCGGCGCCTCCTCGAACGCGTCCACCGACTCGTCGCGGAGGTACCGCCTCAGCTCGTGGATCGTCGTCGTCGAATCGGCCAGGTTCCAGAGGACGAGCCTGACCAGCACCTACTCGTCTGCTTCGACCGGCAGCTTCGCGAGCAGCTGCTTGAGGCGTCTCAGCACGTCCGCCTCTTCATGGCCGAAGTCGTCGAGGTAGGCGTGGACTGCTGCGTGGAGCAGGCGAAGCTCGTCGTCGGTCAGCTCGATCGTGTGCATGCGCTCGGTATCTAACCCCATGACGGCGGCTCGTACTTCGCATCGATCGGGGCTCCGAACGTGACGAACTCGACGCCGTCGTCGCCGGCGGTCGGCACGCGGGTCGTGTCGGCGTCCACGCGGAGGAAGCGCCCGGGTCGCAGCTCGACCTCCTCGCCGCCGACCCGCATCACGCCCGAGCCGCGGACGACGAAGTAGACCTCCTCCTGGCCCGAGTCGGCGTGGTCGTGCTCATGGCCGGTGACGCCGGGCGGGATCGTGAAGTAGTTGAATCCGAACGCCTGAGCGCCCAGCGCGCGCCGAACCTTGCGCACGACGCCGCCCGGGCCCTCGCCCTCCAGCGTGTCGACGTCGACGAACGAGTAGCCCATCACATCCTGAAGACGCCGAACTTGGTCTCGAGGATAGGCGCGTTCAGCGCGGCCGACAGCCCGAGCGCGAGCACGCGGCGCGTGTCGAGCGGGTCGATGACGCCGTCGTCCCATAGCCGGGCGGTCGAGTAGTACGGGTTGCCCTCCGCCTCGTACTTCGCGCGGATCTCGTCCGCATCCGCGTCGCCGACCATGGTCAGCACCGTCGCCGCCTGCTCGCCGCCCATCACCGAGATCCGCGCGTTGGGCCACATCCACAGCTGCCGCGGCCCGTACGCGCGCCCGCACATGCCGTAGTTGCCTGCACCGAACGAGCCCCCGATCACGACCGTGAACTTCGGGACCTCGGCGCATGCGACCGCCATCACGAGCTTGGCGCCGTCTCGCGCGATCCCGCCGGCCTCGTACTCGACCCCGACCATGAAGCCGGTGATGTTCTGGAGGAAGACGAGCGGGAGCTTGCGTTCGCAGGCCAGCTCGATGAAGTGTGCGCCTTTCTGAGCCGACTCGGCGAACAGCACGCCGTTGTTGGCCAGGATCGCGACGGGATAGCCCTCGATCCGCGCGAACCCGCACACGAGCGTCTCGCCGTAGAGCTGCTTGAACTCGTCAAGGCGGCTACCGTCGACGATGCGGGCGATCACCTCGCGCGGGTCGAACGGCTGCCGGTGGTCCTCCGGAATCAGTCCGTACAGCTCGCCCGGGTCCGCGACCGGCTCCTCGGGCGGCGCGAGCTCCCACGGGACATCCTTGCGCCGGTGCAGGTGCCGGACGATCGAGCGCGCGATCGCCAGCGCGTGCTCGTCGCTCGTCGCGTAGTGGTCGGCCACCCCGGACCGCCGCGTGTGGACGTCCGCGCCGCCCAGCTCCTCGGCGGTCACGTCCTGCCCGGTGGCAGCCTTCACGAGCGGCGGCCCGCCGATGAAGATCGTGCCGGTGCCGCGCACGATCACGGTCTCGTCACTCATCGCCGGGACGTAGGCGCCGCCGGCGGTGCACGATCCCATCACGACGGCGATCTGCGGGATGCCCTTCGCCGACATGCGCGCCTGGTTGTAGAAGATCCGCCCGAAGTGCTCGCGGTCGGGGAAGACCTCGGCCTGCAACGGCAGGAACGCGCCTCCCGAGTCGACCAGGTAAATGCACGGCAGGTGGTTTTGTTCGGCGATCTCCTGCGCGCGGAGGTGTTTCTTGACCGTCAGGGGGAAGTACGAGCCGCCCTTGACGGTCGCGTCGTTGGCGACGAGCACGCACTCCTGGCCCTCGACGGCGCCGATCCCCGTCACGATCCCGGCCGACGGCGCCTGCCCGTCGTAGACGTCCCACGCGGCCAGCGCGCTCAGCTCGAGGAACGCCGTCCCGGGGTCGACGAGCCGGTCGATGCGCTCGCGGGCGGTCAGCTTCGCGCGCGAGCGGTGCCGCTCGACGGCCCGCTCGCCGCCGCCCAGCGCCACGTGAGCCGTCCGCTCGCGAAGCTCCGCGACGAGCTCCTCCATTCGGGCGTTCCGGCGCTCAAACTGCTCGGAGGCCCGATCGACCTGCGACGTGAGGAGCGACACCGGATCAGCCTAACGAGGGGGGAGGACCGAAGGTCCTATTGAGGACGGCGTAGTTCTCGCTCAAAGTGGGAACGGTGAGGTCGACGCGGCCTCATCTGCGGCACATGAAGATCCGGGTAGACGACCCCCACCTCGTGGACGACCTCGTCCACCACCTCCGGCGATCCGGCTGTGTCGCAACGGCGTCCGAGGTGGAGGCCCACGGGGACGGTGCGATGCTCGACGTCGAGCTGCCCGCCGCGCTGGACGAGGAGCAGGCGCGGATGGAGGTCGAGCTCTACCTCAAGGTGTTCGAGGCCACCCACGGCGGGCCGGCCACGGTCGTACCCGGCTAGGGGATCGACCTCGCGCTCGCGGCCGCCGATTCGGTCGGCATGCGCCGCCTCGCCGCCGTCGTGACGGTCGCGGCCGTGCTCGTCGCGGCCGCGACCGACGCCTCCGCCACGATCCTGCCCCAGAAGGGCATGTCCGGCGTGGCGCTCGGGATGACGAAGGCGCAGGTGCGCGCGCGGCTCGGCGGCCCGATCGGCACGGGCGGCGGCCGCTGGTACTACGCCCGCGTATGGGTCGGCTTCCGCGACAGCCGCGCCGTCGAGATCACGACGACTCGGAGCACGGAGCGGACCGGCGGCGGCCTCGGCGTCGACTCGAGCGAGTCGTCGCTCCGCGCGTCGTATCCGGGCCTGAAGTGCGCCGCGGCGATCCCGTTCAGGCGCTGCCGGCTCGGCAGCGGGGCGCCGGGAACCCGCGTGACCGACTTCATGGTCGGCCGCGGCCGCGTCCTGCAGATCACGATCGCGCTGCTGCCCGGCTAGGCGGCGCGCTAAGCGCTGGCCGCGGCGGGCACAACGACGCCGTGGAGATCACTCACCCCGACCAGCTCTGGTGGCCGGAGCACGGGATCCGCAAGCGCGACGTCGTCGCCTACTACGACGCGGTCGCACCGGTCCTTCTGCCGCACCTCCGCGACCGTCCGCTGACGATCAAGCAGCACTACAACGGGCCTCGGAGCCCGTTCCGCTGGATCAAGGACGCGCCGCCCGAGACGCCGCGGTGGGTGCCGGTCTCGCCTCAGCCGGCCAAGTCGCGCGGCGGCGAGCTCGTGCGCTACGTCGTCATCCGAAACCGGCGTGCGCTGCTCTGGGCCGTCGACTACGGCGCGATCGACCTCCATGTCTGGCCGTCGCGGAGCGACCGGCCGGACCGCCCCGACTACGTCCTCTTCGACCTCGACCCCGTCGATGTGCCGTTCGCGGAGGTGGCCGCGGTGGCGCTCCAGCTCCGGGACGCGCTGGCCGCGCTCGGGCTCGAGTCGTACGCGAAGACGACGGGTGGGGAGGGCTTGCACGTCCAGGTGCCGATCGCGCGGCGCCATACGCACGCGGAGGCGCGCAGCTTCGCCGAGGTGGTCGGCGGCGCGATCGCTCGCCGGAACCGACTCGTCACGACGAAGCGCTCGCTCGCCAGGCGGCGCGGGATCCTGGTCGACACCGCGATGAACGGGCACGGGCAGCAGATCGTCGCTCCGTACTCGCTGCGGCCCGGCCCGGCGGCCGCCGTCGCGACGCCGCTCCGCTGGGAGGACGTCGACGATCGGCTCGACCCGGCCGAGCTGACCATGACGCGCGTCCTCGAGCGCGTCGCACGCGACGGCGACCTCTTCGAGCCCGTCCTGCACGGCCGGCAGCTGCTGAAGCCGGCGCTCGCCCGCCTCAGCGGCGCCTAGCCGCGGCGAGCGCCTCCTCGGCGTCCTCGACCGCGGCAGCGGCGGCCTCGGCCGCTTTCCGCGCCTTGTCCGCCGCCCGCTCCGCCTCGCGCGCGTCCCGCTCGCGCTCGCGCGCGTCGGCCTTCGCCTGCTGAAGCGCCTGCGTGGCCTCCTTGATCCGGTCGGCGTCGCGCTTCGGCTTCTCGGCCTGCTTGCGCCGGTCGGCCGGCGCGAACGAAAGACCGGCGACGGCATCGAAGCCGCTCGCCTCCGGCTCCTCGGTGAGCCGGCCCGCCAGGAGGGCTTCGCGGAGGTCGTCGTCGACAGAGGCCGTCCGAAAGGCCGACACGACGCGCTCGAGCACGGGGTCCGTCGGCTTGCCGAGCAGGCTCCGGGCTGCGTCGCGCACCTTCTTCAGCGCGTCGGTCTGCTCCTTCTGGGCGGCGGTGTACGCGTCATGGTCGCCCTTGCCGAGCGCCTTCCCGAGCGCGTTGCTCGCGTCGACGACCTTCTTCACGGCCGGCTTGTTCCGCCGGGCGAGCTGGTTGACGGTCCAGAGCGGCACGGACGGCTTTCGGGCGCCGCCCACCTCGGCCGCCTCCTCGGTACGGCCCTCGGCCTTGAGCTGCTTCGCGAGCGCGGTTCGCCGCGCGATGAACTCGTCGAGCGGCGCCGAGTAGAGCTCGTCGAGGACGGCCTCGTCCACGGCCCGAAGGCTACGCGGCCTCGAGCGCCTCGATCAGCTCCTCTTTCGACATGTCCGCGCGGCCCGGTATATCGGCCTTCTTGGCCCGCTCGTACAGCTCGTCCTTCGAGAGCTTCGCCAGGCCGTTGCGACCGCCGCCGCGGCGCTTGCCGTTCGTGCGCCCCTCGGAGGCGCGCAGGCTTGCCCGCAGAGCCTCCATCAGGTCGGGCACGCGCTCTTCCTCCTCGGCGCCGGTGTCCACGTGGACCTCCTCGCCCTTCCGCTTGCGCCCGATGATCTCGCAGAGCGCGTCGCGGTACGTGTCCTCGTACTTGCCGGGCTCGAAGGAGCCGGAGAGCGACTCGATCAGCTGCCGCGCCATCTCGAGCTCCTGCTTCGCGACCTTCGCCGACTTCGGCTTGATCTCGTCGATCGGCCGGATCTCGTCGGCGAAGTACATCTTCTCGAGCGTCATCACGCCGTCCCGCACGCGCAGGCAGCCGAGGTTCTGCTTGTCGCGCATGACGTACTTGGCGATCGCCGCGAGGCCGGAGTCCTCCATCGCCTGGACGAGCAGGCGGTAGACCTTGTCCGCGCCCTCGGCGGGCCCGAGGTAGTAGGTCCGTTCGAAGTAGATCGGGTCGATGTCCTCGTAGGGCACGAAGTCGCGGATATCGATCGTCTTGAAGCCCTCGGCCTCGGCGGCCGCGGCCTCGAAGTCCTCGTCGGTCATGTAGACGTACTCGCCCTTCCGGTACTCGAACGCCTTCACGATCTCGGAGTCCGGGACCGGCCTGTCCTCCTTCTTGCAGACCTTCTCGTAGCCGATCCGGCTGTCGTCCTTCTCGTGCAGGTAGTGGAACTGGAGCTTGTGCTCCTGGATCCCGCTGTACATGCGGATGGGCACGTTGACGAGCCCGAAGGAGATCGCTCCCGACCA
>DATFQE010000134.1:0-11150 GCA_035264445.1 Gaiellaceae bacterium
CTCGAGGTCGACGGTGAGGGTCTCGAGCGCACCGACCGCGCGCTCCTCCGCGCGATCGTCGAACGCTTCGACGGCGGGCCGGTCGGACTGTCGACGCTCGCGGTGGCGCTCGGTGAGGAACCCGACACGGTCGAGGACGTCTACGAGCCGTACCTGCTCCAGCTCGGCTTCCTCCAGCGGACACCGCGCGGCCGGATCGTGACGAGGCTCGGCCGCGCGCACCTCGGCGTGTCCGAGAGCGCGGCCTCCGAAGCGCTGTTCTAGTCAGCGCCTGAACTGCAGCTCGTGCCACGAGGGCACGGGTGCCAGCTCGAGGAGCGCCCGCCCTCCGCGCGGATCCCTGTAGCCGAACTCGGACTCGTCGTCGTCCCACTCGACGTCGAGCAGCCCCTCCTTGACGCGATGGTCGAGCCATGCGCCGCGGAAGACGAGCTTGCGGAGCCAGTAGACGAGCGACTCGCCCTCGACGAGCGAGAGCCGCTCCCAGTGCCGGACGAGATAGCGGCCGAGGTCGCTCTCCGGGTCGCGTATGACCCCGTCCGCCGTCAGCTCGACGAGGTCGGCGATCTCCTCTGCATCGAGGTCGCTGGAAGGAACGAGGCCGAGCTTGACGGCCGCGGCGATCACCCGCTGCTCGAAATCCGACGCGTTGAAGCCGAAGCGATAGCCGAGAAACTCGACGACGTAGTCCGCGCCTGAGAGGTAATTCGCCTCGGCCACCTCTCCTCAGAATAGTGACCGGGGCGACTTCCGACGCCGTCCGACGGCCTCCTTACCGTGGCTCGTCCGATGGTCGAAGGCAGATGGACGATCGGCGACTGCGACGCGGACACGGCTCGCGGGCTCGCCGGTGAGCTCGATCTCAGCGAGACGACGGCGCGCGTGCTCGTCCGGCGCGGGCTCGCCGACCCAACGTCGGCGCGCACGTTCCTCGACGGCGTGGCGCCGGGCCACGATCCGTTCCTGCTCGGCGACATGACCGCGGCGTGCGAGGCCATCCGCGCTGCCGTGGCCGCCCGCAAGCGGATCTGCGTCCACGGCGACTACGACGTCGACGGCATCTGCGCCACGGCGCTCGCCGTGCTGATCTTGCGCGAGCTCGGCGCGGACGTCGACTGGCACCTTCCGAGCCGCTTCGAGGAGGGCTACGGCGTCGCGCACGAGACCCTCTCGCGGCTCGCCGACGAGGGGTGCGGCCTCGTGCTGACGGTGGACTGCGGCATCACCGCCGTCGCCGAGATCGCCGACGCGAGGGCGGCCGGCCTCGACGTCGTCGTCACCGACCACCATCGCCCGGGCGCGACGCTTCCCGACTGCCCGGTCGTGGCGACACGGCCGTCGACGTATCCGTTCCCGGAGCTCTGCGGGACCGGCGTCGTCTACAAGCTCGGCCAGGCCCTCCTGGGCCCCGACGCCGAGATCCTCGAGCGCCACCTCGACCTCGTGGCACTGGCGACGATCGCCGATGTCGTGCCGCTCGTCGACGAGAACCGCGCGCTGGCGATCGCCGGGCTGCGCACCCTCGCGAGGACGCAGAAGCCCGGCCTGCGGGCGCTGATGCGGGCCGCGCGGGTCGATCCCGCGGCGATCGACGAGGGCGCTGTCGGGTTCCGGCTCGGCCCGCGGATCAACGCCGCCGGGCGGTTGTGCCGGCCCGTGGAGGCGCTCGAGCTGCTCCTGACCGAAGACGCCGAGGAGGCGCGCGGACTGGCGGAGCGGCTCGAGGCGCTGAACCGCGACCGTCAGGCCGTCGAGCAGCGGATCGTGCGCGAGGCGATCGCCCACGTCGAGGAGTGGCCCGAGGCGCGCCGGCGGCGGCGCGCCTATGTGATCGCCGACGAGGGGTGGCACGAGGGCGTGATCGGGATCGTGGCGTCGCGGCTCGCCGAGCGGTTCCACCGGCCGGTGGTGCTCCTCGCCGGAGGCGACGGCGAGTGGAAGGGGTCGGGGCGGTCGATTCCCGCGTTCGACCTGCACGGCGGCCTCGCCGCCTGCTCGCATTTGCTGTCGCGGTGGGGAGGCCACAGGGCGGCAGCCGGCCTCAGTCTCGACGTCGAGCACCTCGACGCGTTCGTCGAGGCCTTCGCGGCGCATGCCGACGCGCACCTCGACGACCGCCACCTCGAGCCCGTGACCGTGGTCGACGCCGTCGTCGCGCCACGGGAGCTGACCCTCGACCTCGCCGGAGAGCTGGGGCGGCTCGCTCCGTTCGGGCTCGGCAACCCCGGCGTGATGCTCCTCCTCGCGGGCTGCGAGATCTCCGAGCCCGCTGCCGTCGGCGAGGGCCGGCACCTGCGTTTCCGCGTCCGCGATCGCGAGCGCGGCCGCGACGCGGGCAGTGCGATCGCGTTCGGCATGGGCGCCCAGCTCGACCGCCTGCGGCGCGCCGGCGCCTACGACGTCGCCTTCCGGCTCGAGGAGAACACGTGGAACGGGACGGTCGCGCCGCAGCTGGTCGTCCGCCGCGTGTTCGAGACGCACGATCGCTACCACGACGTCCGCGCGCGCTTCGCGCGCGAGTTTCGCGAGCCGGCCGGCTGGAGCGAGGAGGCCCAGCGGGTGTTCGGCGAGCTCGGGCTCGACGCCGACACCCCTGCGTGGCGGAGCCTCCTGGAGTCGGAGACGTTCCGGGCGCTCCTCGACTCCGGGCTCGAGGACGTGATGCCGCAGGCGGCCTAGCTCACGCGGAGCAGCGACACCCGTGCGGAGCGCGCCGGAAGCCGGCGGAGACGACCGTCGGCGGAGGCGCGATCGAGCTCGACGAGCAGGCGGGTCAGGCGCTCGGTCTTGCGGCGGCGAAGGCGCATGGGAGCATCGTTTTCGCGCTGATCCCGGCGCTTCCTGCCGCGATTCGCGCGCACGGTGACGGCAAGGACCGGGAGTACACTTGGTCCATGGCGGTCATCGAGGCTTCAGAGAAACACCAGGACCTCGTCGAGGAGCTGATCGCCGAGGTCGAGGGCTACCTGCCCGGCTTCGACCGCGAGCTGATCACGCACGCGTTCCGCTTTGCCGAGCGCGCCCACGCCGGCCAGCAGCGGCGCTCCGGCGAGGACTTCATCCACCACCCCTTCGGGGTGGCGAAGATCTCTGCCGAGCTCCGGCTCGACGAGCAGACGATCGCGGCCGCGCTGCTCCACGACGTCGTCGAGGACACCGAGGTCGAGCTCGAGGAGCTGCGCGCGGAGTTCGGCGACGACGTCGCGCAGCTCGTCGACGGCGTCACGAAGCTGACCCGGGTCCACTTCCAGAGCCGCGAGCACGCCCAGGCGGAGAACTACCGCAAGATGGTCGTGGCGATGGCGCAGGACGTCCGCGTCATCCTGATCAAGCTCGCCGACCGTCTCCACAATCTGCGCACGATCGAGTACCTCGGCCGGCAAAAGCAGGTCCAGAAGGCGCGCGAGGCGCTCGAGGTGTACGCGCCGCTCGCACATCGGCTCGGGATCCACACGCTCAAGTGGGAGCTCGAGGACCTCGCGTTCCAGACGCTCCATCCGCGGAAGTACGACGAGATCAAGGCGATGGTCGCCGAGCGAAGGGCGGACCGCGAGGAGCACGTGTCCGAGGCCGGCGAAGTGCTGCGACGCGAGCTGGAGAAGGTCGGGATCCCGGCCGAGATCTCCGGGCGCGCGAAGCACTTCTACTCCATCTACGACAAGATGGCCAAGAAGGGCCGCGAGTTCAACGAGATCTACGACCTCACGGCCATGCGCGTGATCGTCGAGCGCTCGGGCGACGAGGGCACGCGCGACTGCTACGGCGCGCTCGGCCTCATCCACTCGTTGTGGAAGCCGATGCCCGGCCGCTTCAAGGACTACGTCGCGATGCCCAAGTTCAACCGCTACCGGGCGCTGCACACGACCGTGATCGGGCCGCAGGGGCGGCCGCTGGAGATCCAGGTCCGGACGCGCGATATGCACGAGACCGCGGAGCTCGGGATCGCGGCTCACTGGTACTCGTACAAGGGCGGCGTACAAAAGAAGAAGGGCAAGGACAAGGGCCCCGACCCGGAGTGGCTCGAGTGGGTGCGGTCGGTGATGGACTGGCAGCAGGACGAGGCGGATCCGCGCGAGTTCATGAAGACCTTTCGCACCGACCTCTTCGACGACGAGGTCTACGTCTTCACGCCGAAGGGCGAGGTGAAGACGCTTCCGGCCGGCTCGACGCCGATCGACTTCGCCTATGCGGTCCACACCGACGTGGGGCACCGCACGGTCGGCGCGAAGGTCAACGGCCGGATCGTCCCGCTCCACTACCGGCTGCACAGCGGCGACTTCGTAGAGATCCTGACCTCCAAGAGGGGCCGCGGGCCGTCGCGTGACTGGATGGCGCTCGCCGCGTCGTCGCGGGCGCGGAACAAGATCCGGCAGTGGTTCTCGCGTGAGACGCGCGAGGACGCGGAGCAGAAGGGCCGCGAGTCGCTCGAGCAGGCCTTGAAGGCGCAGAACCTGCCGTACCGCAAGCTCGCGGGCTCCGCGGTGCTCGCGCAGGTGATCCGCGAGACGGGCTTCAAGAAGGCCGAGGACTTCTACGTCGCGGTGGGCTCCGGGAAGCTGGCGACGGGCCAGATCGTCAACAAGGTGCTGCAGCGCCTGAAGACGAGCGAGGTCGCCGAGGAGGAGGCGGTACCGCTCAAGACGCCGAAGACGCTCGCGGTCCCGAGCGAGAAGGTCGGGCTCAGCGTGCCGGGCGTCCAGGAAGTCCTGATCCGCCTGGCGAAGTGCTGCACGCCGGTCCCGAGCGACGAAGTCGTCGGCTACATCTCGATGGGCAAGGGCATCACGGTGCACCGGCGCGACTGCCCGAACGTGCGCGCGCTGATGCGGAACCCCGAGCGGTTCACGCCTGTCGAGTGGGACGGCGGCGCCTCGCAGAGCTTCCGCGTCCACATCGCCGTCCACGCGTGGGATCGCCCGCGGCTGCTCGAGGACGTCGCCCGGACGTTTGCCGAGCACGGCGCCAACATCGTCTCCTACGGCGGCACCGTCGAGGATCAGCTGGCGAAGAACTGGTACGTGGCCGAGCTGGGCGACGTGAAATCGCTACGGGGCCTCCTCAGCGCGCTCCGCGGCGTGGAAGCAGTCTTCGACAGCTACCGAGTAACGCCGTCGTAGCGGTTCCCTCGAATGAGGGATGATCCCTTGAACGGGCGGGGTACCGCAATCGGGGGATGGACAGCGCGTCGCGGTGCGCCTACAACCTCTGTAGGGGGAAGGGGAAGCAGGGCTGCGGCGCGCCCATCCGGTACGACGACCTGGATGGGCGGCCGCGCCTCGTGAGAGGGAGCCGGCTCTCTACGAGACGTCGGCCCACGGGACGCCCTGCGTGTCCCAGCCGACCAAGCAATACGGGGAGATGAGCGCCGCGACCCGCTCGAGGAACGCGCCGTCGTCGCCGGTCTCCATGCGGTGCACGACGAGCTCCGCGACCGGTGCGCCCTCGAAGGTCACGAGTGCGCGCAGCTCCTCGCCGTCTCCGGCTCCGGCCTCCGGCCCGAGCTCCAGGCGGCCGTCCTCCATGAACGCGATCCCGACGCGCGTGAAGTGGGGGATGCGCTGCTCGACGGCGGCGACCACCGCGCGGAGCACGTCGTCCGCGTCCCCGCCGCGGTTGAGGATCCGCTCGACGGCCTCGAGCGTGCCACGGTAAGCGTCGGCGCTCATGCGCGCACCCCGAGCTCGAGGTCGGCGCCCTCGAACTCGCGCAGGCGGTCGGCGAACGTCTCGGGGATCGGGCAGGCCTTCCGCTCGGAGAGGCCGACGAGCACGAGCGTCTGCTCCGCCGTGACCATCAGGACGTCGTCGTCCACCCGGTAGGCCGCGTTCTCGTACGTGATGCTCGTACGGCCGATGCGCGCCGGCCGGATGAAGACCTCGAGCAGGTCGTCGAAGCGCGCAGGAGCGAGGTAGTCCACCGACGAGGCGCGCATGACGAACTCGTACTCGCCGCCGACGGACGGCAGTCCCAGGTGGCGGTGGTACTCGACGCGGGCCAGGTCGAAGTAGGGCAGGTAGCGGCCGTAGTAGACGATGCCCTGGGCGTCGGTGTCGGAGAACCCGACACGCGTGTAGGCCGCGTACTTGAACGGCGGCTTGCGCACCGTCGTGTGCCCGAGCTCGAGCATGAGCGGCGATGCTACTCCCCTCGCCAGGCCCGGAGCCCCATTCCCCCCGGTCCCCACCCTGGGTGGGGATTCGGGCTGCTTCCACCCGCCACCCGCGGTCGAGGCTAGCGCGCTCCGCCGCACGTGTCTGGGACGACTCCGGAACATTCCCGCGCCGATTCGTCCACAGCAGCGGCCGAGCCCGCTCGCGCCGAGACCGCTACGAGCGAATGACCGAGAGCACCTCGTCGCGCTTTCGCTCCATCAGCTCCTCGGAGCGCGCCTCGAGGTTGAGACGGAGCAGCGGCTCGGTGTTGGACGGCCGGACGTTCATGTGCCAGTCGCCCGCCTCGACGGAGATGCCGTCCAGGTGGGACACCGTTCCTTCGGGCCCGAACCGCTCTTTCAGCTCCTGCAGCTTGACGGCGACGTCCGGAACGGGCGTGTTCAGCTCGCCGGTGATGAAGTAGCGCTCCCGCAGCGGCTTCAGCAGCTCGGACAGCTTCTTCCCGCTCCGCGACACGAGCTCGAGCATGAGCAGGAACGGCACCACCCCCGAATCCGCCTGCGAGAAGTCGCGGAAGTAGTAGTGCCCCGAGACCTCGCCGCCGAAGACCGCGCCCTCCTGCCGCATCCGCTGCTTGATGAACGCGTGCCCGACGCGGTTGATCAGGGGCACACCGCCCGCGCGCTCGACCGTCTCCGGCACCGCCCAGCTCGCCCGCAGGTCGTAGATCACCTTGGCGCCCGGCTGCTTCTCGAGCACCGACTCGGCGAGAAGCGTCGTCACGAAGTCGCCCGGGACGAACTCGCCGGTGTCGTCCACGAAGAAGCAGCGGTCCGCGTCGCCGTCGAAGGCGACGCCGAGGTCGGCGCCCTCGTCGCGCGTCTTCGCGACGATGAACTCGCGGTTCTCCGGCAGGAGCGGATTGGGCTCGTGGTTCGGGAAGCTGCCGTCGGGCTCGAAGAAGTACGGAACCGCCGCGATCGGGAGCCGCTCCAGGACCGGCGGGAGCATCACGCCGGCCATCCCGTTCGCGGCATCGATGACGACGCGGAGCGGCTTCACGGCGGACACGTCGACGAACGAGAGCACGCGATCGACGTAGCCCGGCCAGATGTCGTGCTCGGACACCTCACCGCGACGCCTGTTTTCCCCGAACCCGGCCAGCGCGCGGTCCCGGATCTCCAACAGACCCGAGTCGCCGCCCACCGGCAGCGCGCCCCGGCGGACGATCTTCATGCCGGTGTAGTCCTTGGGATTGTGGGAGGCGGTCACCTCGATGCCGCCGTCCAGGCCGAGCTCCCCGACGGCGAAGTAGACCATCTCGGTCCCGACCATTCCGAGGTCGAGCACGTCGGCGCCGCCCTCGGACGCACCGCGAATCGTCTCGGCCGTCATCGTCGGCGAGGACAGGCGCATATCGCGGCCGACGGCGATCCGCCGCGGCTCGAACTGCTCGACGTACGCGCGTCCGATCGCGTACGCGCCCTCTTCGTCCAGCTCCGTCGGGTAGGTCCCCCGCACGTCGTACGCTTTGAACACCTTTGGGTCGAGCACGGGCCGATGCTATGCGAAAGATCGTCGGGAACTCTCGACGCGCGAGCGGCGTAGTAGGGGCATGAAGGCAGGCGCTGCAGCTCTCGTCGTCGGCGCCCTCGCGCTCGGGCTTGCGAGCCCGACTCACACCGGCTCGGGCACCGAGAGGGCCGCGAAGCGGCCCGCAACCGTCCTCGCGCTGAGGCCGGTGGAGCGGCGGGGGATCGAGCTCGCCCGGGTCGAGCGGCGCACACTCGCGCCCGTGTCGACGCGCCGTGTGCTCGTCGGGAGGAGCGCCGGGGCGTGGGCGCTGTCGCCGGACCGAAAGCGGGTCGCCGTCGGCGTCGAGGAGGCGCTCGGCGTTCGGGTCCTCGACGCGGTCAAGATGCGACGGCTCCGCTCCGTCGCGACCCGCAACGGGCAGATCCAGGCGCTGGCCTGGCTGACGCCGACCCGGATCGTCGGCGCAGAGGTCACGGGCACCTTCGTCGTCGATCCGGTCGCAGGCCGCCTCGTCTCGGCACGGCCGGCCGAAGGCGAGGTCGTGAGCGCCGCCCGCACGCGGACCGCCCTCGTCCTGCTGCTCGCGCCGAGCGGGGGCATCGGCCCTGCCCGGCTCGCGACGCTCGCGGCCGACGGCGCCTACCGGACCGTGGAGCTCTCGAGGGTCACCGCCGGCTTCCGTTACCCCGAGATCGATGGCCCGCCGGGCGAGCACCGCGTCCCCGGCCTGGCGATCGACTCCGCCGGCGACCGAGCCTTCGTCGTCGGGGCCGATGAGCCCATCGCCGAGATCGACCTCGCCGCGCTCGCCGTCTCGTACCACGAGCCGGCGCGGCCGATCTCGCTCGTCGGCCGGCTCCTGACCTGGCTCGAGCCGCCGGCCGAGGCGAAGGGGCCGCTCCTGGGTGCGGTGCGCCGCGCCGTGTGGCTTGGAAACGGCCTTCTCGCCGTCACGGGCGAGGACGGCCGGCCGGGCCGCGACGGAGTCGTCACACAGGCGGCCGGACTGAGCGTCGTCGACACCCGCACGTGGAAGGTCGAGGCCGTTCAGCGCGCCGCCACGGCGGCGACGATGGCGGGCGGAACGCTGCTCGCGTCGGCGGCCGGGTATCCCGAGCTCGAGGGGATCGGGCTCCGGGGCTACAACCTCGACGGCGACCAGCGCTTCCACGTGTTCGGCAGTCGGGCCGTCTCCGTGCTCGGCCGGCTCGACGGCCGCGTCTTCGTCGACGACGGAGGCGCCACCTACGCCGTCGACGCACGCACGGGGCGCGTCGCGCGCATCGTGCGCCAGGTGCCGGAGCTTCTGGTCGGCAGCATGCGCCGGTACTAGCGCCGGGTCCGGCAAACGCGCACCATGGTCTCTGTGCGCGTCGCCATCGTCCTCCTCCTTGCCGCGCTTGCATTCGCGCCCGCGTCGGCGGCCCACCCGCGCTCGAAGGGCTACGCGAGGGGGTTCCAGTCGAAGATCTTGTCCGTCAGGCCGGAAGTGGTCGGGCTCGAGGTCGTCGTCGTCGACGCCGACGACCGCCTCCGGGTCTCGAACAAGAGCGGCACCGACCTCGTCGTCCTCGGATACGACGGCGAGCCGTATCTGCGCATCGGGCCCGACGGGGTGTACCGCAACGAGCGCTCGCCCGCCGCGTACCTCAACCGCGACCGCTTCGCGCGGATCTCCGTGCCGCTCAGGGCGGATCCCGGCGCCACGCCGGAGTGGCGCCACGTGAGCCCGCGCCCGGCCTGGCAGTGGCACGACCACCGCATCCAGTGGATGGGCGCGGGGCCGCCCGCGCAGGTCCGCAGCGCGCCGAAGCAGACGCACGCCATCTTCCGGTGGAACGTGCCCGGGCGCCTCGGCGACCGGTCGTTCGCCGTCGCCGGCCGGCTGGACTACGTGCCGCCGTCCGGCGGCGGGACGTCGGCCGGCGTGGTGGCGGCCGTCGTCATCAGCGGGATCGCCGCCGTCCTGGCGCTCGCGTTCATGCTTCTGCGCCTGCGCCGCGGCGAGGAGGCCGCGATGGAGCCGGGATGATCCGCGCCCTCGCTCTCGCCGGAGTCATCGCCTCGCTCGTCGGCGGGTCGAGCGGCTGGCAGCGGGCGGCGCCGCTCCCGCTCGCCCGCTCCGAGGTCGCGGCCGCCCCGTACGGCAGCGGGATCGTCATCGTGGGCGGCTACGTCGCCGGCGGAACCGGGGATACCGCGCGCGCCGACCTCTACCTGCCCGCCACCAACCGCTGGCGTCGCCTGCCCGACTACCCGATCCAGATCGACCACGTCGCTGCGGCCTCCGACGGCAAGCACACGTTCTTCGTCGGCGGCTTCAACGGAAAGGGGACGCAGGTCCGGCTGGCGTACGCGCTCAGGAACGGCCGCTGGCACCGGCTCCCGAGCCTGCCTGCCGCGCGCGCCGCCAGCGGCGCCGCGATCGTCGACGGCAAGGTCTACGTGGTCGGAGGATTCGCCGGCGAGCGTCTTGCGGGCGAGATGCTCGCGTTCGACCTGCGGACGCACCGCTGGTCGACCGCGCCCGGCCCGACGCCGCGCGACCACCTGGGGGTTGCCGCGCTCAACGGCCGGATCTACGCAGCGGGTGGGGAGAAGAGCGAGCCGGGCCGCGAGCTGTCGCTCGTCGAGTCGTGGGCGCCCGGAGACCGGCGCTGGCGGAAGCTGCCCCCGATCTCGCAGCGTCGCGGCGGCGTCGCGCTGACCGCTGCCGGCGGCGCGCTCGTGGCCGCGGGCGGAACGAACCTGACGAGACCGTTCTCGACCGTCCAGCGGCTGACGCCGGGTGCGTCGTCGTGGGCGTCGCTGCCGTCGCTCCGCACGGCGCGTCACAGCCTTGCGCTCGTCCCGTTCGGCAACAGGCTGTACGCGATCGGTGGCGGTCAATACGCGCTCTCCGTCTCGGCCGCGAACGAGTACCTGGCACTGCGGTAAGCGGAAGGATCGCGCCATCCGGCGCGTTTCTACACTTGAGGAATGGAACGCAGGCTGGCCACCGTCGTTTTCGTGGACCTGGTCGATTCGACCGGGTTGGTTTCGCGTACGGATCCAGAGGTGGTCCGTCGCCGCGTCACCCGCTTCTTCGAGCTCGTCTCCAACTGCATCCAGCTCCACGGCGGAACGGTCGAGAAGTTCGCCGGCGACGCCGTCATGGCGGCATTCGGGATCCCGCAGGCGCACGAGGACGACGCGGAGCGCGCGGTCCGCTCGGCGCTGCTGATCCTCGAAACCGTGGGCGAGCTCGAGCTCCAGGCGCGGATCGGAATCGAGTCGGGCGAGGTCGTCGCCGACAGCAGCGACTCGACGTTTGCCACCGGTGAGCCGGTCAACATCGCCGCGCGGCTCCAGCAGCAGGCGCAGCCCGGCCAGGTCCTGCTCGGGCCCGGCACACACCGGCTGACGCTCGGCCGGATCGAGGTCGAGGAGCTGGGGCCGATCGAGCTGCGGGGGCTCGAGCGGTCGCTCTGGACGTGGTCGGCGCTCGGCGTCAGCGGCCGC
>DATFQE010000135.1:0-13501 GCA_035264445.1 Gaiellaceae bacterium
CCTCTCCGAGCAGTCCGCGGGCCCGCTCGACGAGCTCGTCGAGGTATGCGGCTAGCTCGACCGGCGGCCCGTGGTCGGCGGCGTCGGCGCCTTGCGCTGCTCGCGCTCCTTCTTCTTGCGCCGCCGGTCGGCCGCCCAGCGGCGCTTCGGTCTCGAACCGCGTCCCACGGAGGCGCACCTTAACGGGATTGGTTCGTGCCCAGACGGGTAGCGAAACCGGAAAGCAGCAAAGCTGAGGAGGAAAGCATGGACACCTGGGTTTGGATCGCCATCGCCGCCGCCGTCGTCGTTGTCGTCCTGCTCGCGATCTGGACGGCCGCGCGTAAGCGACGCAGGAGCCAGCTGCGTGAGGGCTTCGGGCCCGAGTACGACCGCACCGTCGAGGACATGGGCAGCCGGCGCAAGGCCGAGTCGGAGCTCTCCGACCGCGAGAAGCGGCGCGAGGAGCTCGACATCAAGCCGCTCGCTCCCGGGAGCCGGGACCGCTTCGCCGACCGTTGGCGCACTATCCAGGAGCGCTTCGTCGACGACCCGAGGGCCGCGCTGCGTGAGGCGCACATCCTCGTCGTCGAGGTGATGCGGGAACGCGGTTACCCCACGAACGACTTCGAGCAGCGCGCCGCGGACGTCTCCGTCGACCATCCGGACGTCGTGCAGAACTATCGCGCCGCAAACGAGATCACCGAGCGTGCGGACGCGGACACCGAGGAGCAGCGCCAGGGGCTCGTGCACTACCGGGCGCTCTTCGACGAGCTGCTGGAGACGGAGCCGGCGAACCGCTAATCCGGAACTAGGCGCGGGCCTGCGGTCCCAGGGGCCGTTAGGCCCGCCCTGCCGCTCAGCGCGGCGAACGTGAGCCGCGCCGGTTCTACGGGGTCGCGAACGACTCCGTCGACCTGGGCGAAGAGCGCGAACATGAACGCCGAGCAGAAACCGGGCTGGAGCAGGTCCTGACGGTTCACGCTTCCCAGCCGCTCGAAGGTCGCCCAGCACTCCTGGACGTCGTCGATGGCGACCCATCTGGGGCCGCGGTCGCTCTCGTGCATCAGCCGCACTCCCGGCTCGTACTGGGCAATCGAGTTGTTGTCCGACGTCTCGGTTGCGAAATTGCCACGCGTCGCACACAGCCGCGTGATCAGTCCGTCGACGTCCTCCCAGCGCGGCGCCGCCACGTCAGCCGAACCTGTAGACGATGCGGCCGCGGTCGAGGTCGTAAGGTGACAGCTCGATCCGCACTCGGTCACCAGGAAAGACGCGGATGCGATAGCGCTTCATCCGGCCGGCCATGTAGCCGAGCGTCTCGTGCCCGTTGTCGAGCTTGATCCGGAACATCCGGTTCCGCATCGCCTCGAGGACCTCACCCTCGAACTCGACCTTCTCTTCCTTCTCGGCCATTCGGTCCTCTCGTTGCTGCGGAGCCGCGGCCGCACGTGGCGGCCACGGCTCGACGCAGGTCCTACGACGCCATCGCGGCGACGTTCGCCGCCTCGGGGCCCTTGGCCCCTTCACGCGCCTCGAACTCGACGCGTGCGCCCTCGGCGAGGCTCTTGAAGCCCTCGCCGGCGATGTTGCTGTGGTGGACGAACAGATCCTTCGCCCCGTCGTCCGGGGTGATGAAGCCGTAGCCCTTGCTGTCGTTGAACCACTTCACAGTTCCGCTTGCCATAGAAAAACACCTCCTCTTACCACTCACGAACGCGTAAGGAAGGCGCTCAAGCGCGAACCGGACTCGCTCTGACTTGCCTCCACGGTAGCACGGGGTCGGCCGCCCCTCAGATGAGGCCGCAGTAGCGTGCCGTGTTCGGCCAGGGATAAAAGCCCCGGCCGGCACGGTACGCGCGCTCGGCAACCCACATCTGCTCGACCGGCGTCCAGTTGTCGGCCGTGCCCTTTTTGCGCAGCAGGTCGCGGCCGTAGCGCTGCTGGAACCCGAGGTCCATCTGCAGGCCGCCGTAGTAGGGGCCGTTCGGGTCGCCCCAGCGCGCCTCGTAGCGTTGGATGCAGCGCCACGCCGTTGCGTGGGGCGGGTTGTGGGCACGGCGCCTGTGCTTGACGGCGCGCTTCCGCCAGAGATTGCGCACCCAGCGGCGGTACTGCGCGCTGCGGACCCGGTGCACGCCGCCCGCACGCGACTTCCGAAGGCCCATCAACGCCTGCCAGCGCCAGGTTTCGCGGCGGTAGTGGGCGATGTCGGTCAGCAGATAGTCCGCCGGCATGGCGGCCGCCTGGATGCTGCGCTCACCGGCTGCCGAGTCGCGCGGCGTTTGGAGCGCGGCTCCCGCCAGCACGAGCACGCATGCAGGCAGGAGCAACCAGATCGGTTGTCTCATTCGAGAAACCCCCTACGGGCACGGAGCCCGCAGGCACGCCCGGCGGAATCTGTGCCACAGTCGCCTGGACGCACGCATCGGACGGGCTCCTCGTTGTCCGAGCAGGCGGCAAAGTAGCGAGCCGTTTTGAGTTATTTGTTAAGGATGAAACCGGCGTAGAGCAGGGCCGCGGCAAGGGCGATCGATACCGCCGTCTGGGCCTCGCCGAGACCCAGAAGCGCAGTTCCGACGGCCGCCACGGCCACTCCCGCGAGGATGAGCGAGTTGCCGATCGGGCGGCGTCCGATCGTCGCGAGCGCGACGCCCACGACCGCGATCGTGCCAACGGAGTTGCCGACGATCGCCAGAAAACGGGCGGGAAAGAAGTCGAGGTGCTCGGACGCGTCGGGAATGGTCTTTCCCGAGACCGCGGAGACCGGTTCCGCGATCGCGATCCCGACTGCCAGGCCGCAGTAGACGAGTGCCGCCGGAAGGGCCGCGCGCACGCCGCGGAGGAGCAGGGAGCCGAGCCCGAGCAGGGGAGCGGTCAGGAGGCCGCCGGCCAGGTAGTAGGCGCGGAAGGATGCCTCGCTCCAGCCCCAGGCCGCGCCCCACGCGAGCGCGGCGGAAGCCACGGCATAGGCGCCGAGCGAGGCGGCCCACGCTCCGAGCTCCGGACGCCGGCGCGCCCGCCAGCGGCTCACGAGGCCGCCCGCCAGCCGGAGCGCCACGAGCGCCGCCGCGAACGCGAGCAGGGCCTCCACGAACCGGACCCTAGACGCGCCCGAAGCCTTCGCTAGGGTCAGGAGGATGAAGCGGCACCTGTTCACGCCCGGTCCGACGCCGGTTCCACCCCAGGTCCTGGCCGCGATGGCGGAGCCGATCGTCCACCATCGCAGTCCCGACTACCGGCCGATCTTCCGGAGCTGCCTGGATCGGTTGACCGAGGTCTTCCGGAGCGCGCGCGAACCGCTGCTGTTCACCGCGTCGGGCACGGGCGCGATGGAGTCGGCGGTCGCGAACACGACGCAGCCCGGCGACCGCGTGGTCGTCGTCTCGGCCGGGAACTTCGGCCGGCGCTGGGTGCAGATCGCGCAGGCGCTCGAATGCGACGTCGACGTCGTCGAGTACGAGTGGGGCGAGATCCCGGCCGCCGAGGACCTCTCGGCGCGACTGCGCGAGCTCGGCGGCGCGAAGGCCGTGCTCCTGACTCATTCCGAGACCTCCACCGGCGTCGTGGCCGACGTGCGCTCGCTGGCCGGCGCCGCCGCCGAGGCCGGCGCACTCTCGGTCGTCGACGCCATCTCCAGCCTCGGCGCCGTGCCGCTCGAGACCGACGAGTGGGGCATCGACGTCGTCGTCTCGGGATCGCAGAAAGCGCTGATGACGCCGCCCGGCCTCGCGTTCGCGGCCGCCTCGCATGCCACCGACGGCGGTCCTGCGCGCGGCTACTACTTCGACTGGGCGCGCAACCGCCAGGCCCAGGAGAAGCTCGACGCGGCGTTCACGCCGGCCGTCTCCCTCGTCATGGCGCTCGACGTCGCGCTCGGCATGCTGCTCGAGGACGGCCTCGAGGCCGCGTTCGAGCGTCACGTCCGCCTGGGCCGCGCGTGCCGCGAGGGCGTGAAGGCGATGGGTCTCGAGCTCTTCTCGCCCGACGACGACAGCTCGGCCGTCGTCACGGCCGTGCGAATGCCCGACGGCGCCGACGCGGGGGAAGTCGTCCTGAGCCTCCGGGACCGCTTCGGCATCACGCTCGCCGGCGGCCAGGGGCCCGTCAAGGGCAAGATCGTGCGCATCGGCCACATCGGCTGGTTCGACGTCTTCGACATCACGACGGCGCTCGCCGGCCTCGAGCTCGCGCTGAGCGAGGCGGGCGCCGACATCGAGCGCGGTGTCGCCGTGAGCCGGGCGCTCGAGACGTACGAGCACACCGCCGTTTGAGAGTCCTGGTCCGGGAGCCGATCGCCGAGGCCGGCGTGGAGCTCCTGAAGGGGCGGTTCGAGGTCGACGTCGACTACGACGGCGACCTCGCCGAGCGGATCGGCGAATACGACGGGATCGTCGTACGCTCGAAGACGAAGCTGACCGCTGACCTGATCGAGCGGGCAGGACGCCTGCGCGTGATCGGGCGGGCCGGGGTGGGCGTCGACAACGTGGACGTCGCGGCGGCGACCCGGCGGGGGATCGTGGTCGCGAATGCGCCCGAATCGACTGTGGTGTCTGCCGCCGAGCACACGATCGGCCTCCTGCTGGCGCTCTCGCGGAACATCCCGCAGGCGCACGCGTCGCTCAAGGGCGGGCGCTGGGACCGCGCCGCCTACGCCGGGCTCGAGCTCGCCGACAAGACGCTGGGCGTCCTCGGCTTCGGGCGGATCGGCCAGCAGGTCGCGCGCCGCGCGCTCGGCCTGGCGATGCGCGTCGTCGCCTACGACCCCTTTGTCACGCCGGAGCGCTTCCGCGAGCTCGGCGTCGAGCAGGCCGCGTCCGTCGAGGACGTCTATGCGGTCGCGGCATTCATCACGCTCCACCAGCCGCTCACGCCCGAGACCCGCGGCGCAGTCGACGCCGCCGCATTCGCCGCCATGCGGGACGGCGTGCGGCTGGTGAACGCGGCCCGCGGCGAGCTCGTGGACGAGGGCGCCCTCGTCGACGCGCTTCGCTCGGGCAAGGTCGCCGGCGCCGCGATCGACGTCTTTTCGGCCGAGCCGTACTCCGGCCCGCTGCTGGAGCTCGACAACGTCGTCGTGACCCCGCATCTGGCCGCCTCCACGGAGGAGGCGCAGGACCGCGCGGGCGTGATCGTCGCCGAGCAGGTGGCGGCCGCGCTGGAAGGCGGCCTGGTCACGAACGCGGTGAACATTCCGGTGATCGGCGCCGACGACCTCGAGGTGCTCGGGCCGTTCATCCCGCTCTCTGCGGGTCTCGCACGCCTCGCGATGGAGCTGGCGCCACAGCGGCCTGAGCGGATCGGCCTCACCTACTACGGCACGCTCGCCGACTACGACACCCGCCTGCTCACCGTCGCCGCGCTCAACGGTGCTTTTCAGGGCCGGGTCGAGCAGCCGGTCAACTACGTCAACGCGCCGGTCGTCGCGGCGGAGCAGGGAATCGAGGTGGGCGAGGAGCGCAGGCGCCAGTCGCGCGACTTCACCAACCTCGTCCGCGTCGACGTGACCGGAGCGGACGAGGACGTGCGCGTCGCCGGGACGACGATCGGGCGTGACAACCGCCGCTGGCTGGTGAGCGCACTCGGCTTCGAGCTCGACATCGAGCTCGCGCCGCTGATGGTCTTCTTTCTCTACGACGACATTCCGGGGGTGATCGGCCGGGTGGGCACGCTGTTCGGCGACGCCGGCGTGAACATCGCCAACATGGCCGTGTCGAGGACGCGCAAGGGCGACAAGGCGCTGATGGCGCTGTCGGTCGACGAGCCGCCGCCGCCGGAGCTGGTCGAGCGCTTCCGCGCGGAAGGATTCGACGACGCCAGATTCGTCCGACTCGGCTAGGGGCGACGCCTGGGTCGCCGGCCAGTTCGCGCTCATGGCCGCGGCGATCGGGCTCGGCTTCCTGCCGCCGGAGTGGCCCGACTCGCTCGACCGGCCGCTCGACTGGGCGGGTGCGGCGTGCGCGATCCTCGGCGCGAACCTCGTCTATCTGGCAGCGCGTGCGCTCGGTGGCTCGCTCTCGACCTTCCCGCGGCCGCGTCAACAGGGCGAGCTCGTCGTTCGGGGCCCGTACCGGTGGGCCCGGCACCCGATCTACGGCGGCGGGATCCTCTTCTTCCTCGGCTGGGCGCTCTACTCGGGGCCGCTCGTGCTGCTCGCGGTAGCCGCCCTCGCCGTCCTCTGGCTCGGCAAGTCGCGGCTCGAGGAGCGGCTGCTCGCGGAGCGCTATCCGGACTACGAGGCGTATCGCCGGGAGACGCCGCGCCGATTCGTACCCTTCATCGCCTGATGAACGATTGGCCGGAGCCGGTCGAACGGGTCGTCAGCTTCCTTCGCTCGTCGGGCGCCGAGTCGCTCGTTGAGGAGTTCGCGGAGGGCACGCCGACGGCGCAGGACGCGGCGAACGCCGTCGGAGCCGAGCTTCGCCAGATCGTCAAATCGCTGGTCTTCACTTGCGGATCGCTCAACCTGCTCGTCATGGTCCCGGGCGACCGCCGCGCGGACGACAAGAAGATCGCCGCCGCAGCGGGCTGCCCGAAGGCGCGGGTCGCCGGCCCCGACCTCGTCCTCGATGCGACCGGCTTCGAGCCCGGCGCCGTGGCGCCGTTTCCGCTCCGACGGATCGACCGAATCTTCGTCGACCGCAGCCTGCTCGCGCTCGACAGGGTTTGGATCGGAGCCGGCTCGACGCGGCACATGGCGGCGCTCGCTCCGGCGGATCTCGTCCGTCTGTCGCGCGCAGAGCTCCTCGATGCGGTGGAAGACCCCGACCGCCCCCGTGGTTAACATCAGTCTGGCAGCGGCTAGAAGGAGCGAGATGCAGGAGACCGAGAAGATCTGGATGAACGGCGAGCTCGTCGACTGGGCTGACGCCCGCATCCATGTCGGCTCGCACGGACTGCACTACGGCACGGGCGTCTTCGAGGGCATCCGCTGCTACGAGACGCCAAAGGGCCCGGCGGTGTTCCGCCTGACCGACCACCTGCAGCGGCTCCACAACTCCGCGCGCCTGCTCTACATGGACATTCCGCACTCGGTCGCCGAGCTGCGCGAGGCGTGCCTCGATCTGATCGGTCACAACGGCCTTCCCGAGTGCTATCTCCGCCCGATCTGCTTCTACGGCTACGGCGAGCTCGGCGTCTCGACGGCCGGCAACCCCGTCGAGACCGTGATCATGAGCTGGCCGTGGGGCGCCTACCTCGGCGACGAGGGGATGAAGAACGGCATCCGCGTGAAGGTGTCGTCCTGGAAGCGGATCGGCCCGAACACGATCCCCCACGTCGCGAAGGCAACCGGCGTCTACCTCAACTCGATGCTCGCCGTGACCGAGGCCAACCGCGCCGGCTACGACGAGGCGATCCTCCTCACCGACGACGGCTACGTCGCCGACGGCTCCGGCGAGAACATCTTCGTCGTCTACGGCGACAAGATCGCGACGCCCGACCTGGCTGCGTCGATCCTCCCAGGGATCACGCGCGACACGGTGATCCAGATCGCCCAGGACCTCGGGTACACCGTCGAGGAGCGGAATGTCATCCGCTCGGACCTCTATCTCGCGGACGAGATCTTCATGGTCGGCACGGCGGCCGAGGTGACCCCGATCCGCTCGGTCGACGACCACGAGGTCGGGCCGCCCGGGCCGGTGACGCTGAAGCTCCAGAAGGCCTACCTCGACACCGTCCGCGGCGGCGGCGAGCGCTGGGCCCACTGGCTCGAGTACGCCTCCATCCCGGAGCGCAGTCCCGCCGAAGCGTGAGCACCGCCGTCCGGCGGATCCCGCTCTCCAGGCCGTACATCGGGGAGCGCGAGGAGGAGCTCGTGCTCGAGGTGCTGCGCTCGGGCCGGCTCTCGATGGGGCCGATGATCGATCGGTTCGAGGAGCTCTTCGCCGAGCGCGTGGGCGCTCCGCACGCCGTCTCGTTGACGAGCGCCACCGCGGGGTTGCACCTGCTGTGCCACGGGCTCGGCCTGGGGGCGGGCGACGAGGTGATCACGTCGCCGATCTCGTTCGTCGCGACGGCGAACTGCTTCATCGTCGAGGGGGCGACACCGGTCTTCGCGGACGTCGATCCTGCGACGCTGAACCTCGACCCGGCCGCGGTCGAGGCTGCGATCACGCCACGCACCCGCGCAATCGTCGCGGTCGACATGTTCGGCTACCCGTGCGAGCTGGACGAGATCCGGGCGATCGCGTCGCGGCACGGCTTGGCCGTGATCTCCGATTCGGCCGAGGCGCTCGGGAGCGAGTACAAGGGCCGGCCGGTCGGGTCGCACGGCGTGCCGGCCGTCTTCGGCTTCTACCCCAACAAGCAGATCACCACCGGCGAGGGCGGCGTCGTGACGACCCACTCGCAGGACGAGGCGCAGCTGCTCCGCTCGCTGCGCAACCAGGGTCGCTCCTACGAGAGCCGGTGGTTCCACCACGTGCGGGTCGGTCTCAACTACCGCTTCACGGATCTCCAGGCCGCCGTCGGGCTCGCGCAGCTGGAGAAGCTCGACGAGATCCTCTCGCTCCGCGCCGCGGCGGCCGCTCGCTACACGGAGCTCCTCGTTGGTATCGACGGCCTGCAGCTGCCGCATCCGGACGACGGAGAGCACAAGCGCTCGTGGTTCGTCTACGTGGTGCGGATCCCGCGTGCCGTAGATCACGCCGGCGTGCTCGACGCCCTCGCGTCAGAAGGCATCGAGGCCGGCCACTACGTCCCGTGCGTCCACCTGCAGCCCTACATGCGAGAGCAGTACGGCTTCGGCGAAGGCCTGTGCCCGGTCGCCGAGGACGCCGCCGACCGCTCGGTCGCGCTGCCGTTCTTCCCGGCCATCGAGGCCGGAGACCAGGAGCGCGTCGTCGAAGCGCTCAGATCAGTACTCGCGCGCTGACACAATCCCGCCCATGGCAGAGCGGCCGCAGCGGATGGTCTTCCTCGGATTCGGCAAGTACGCGCGCGCGGACAAGATCTACGCCCTCGAGCCGCTGACCGGCGACGAGCGCGGCGGCGGCCGCCGAACGCGCGTCTGGATCGAAGGGGTCGCCGAGCCGATCGTCGCCGGGCGCACCGAGCGAACGATTCTCCACGAGATGGGTCAGGACGCGGCGACGACCGCGCCGCTCCTCGACGACGCGCTCGTGCTCGCACAGCGGATCGTCGAGGACGCAGACAAGGGCCGCGTCGACCTCGGCGACCTCAGCCGCCGGGCGCGCCGCCTCCTCGAGCGCACCTCGAGCCAGCAGGACGCGGACCAGCTCTTCTAGCGCGCGCCGGTGACGGACGAGCGCCGCGACGAAGAGGCCTTCCGGGCCCTGGCGGAGGACGCGCCGGAGCTCACGGATCGCCCGGGTTGGCGGGTCGGGCTCAGACGGCTGGCGGTCGACACCCGGCCGCTCAAGTCGCGGCACTTCAGGAACCTCTGGATCGGCCAGTCGATCTCGTTCTTCGGGTCGAACATCACGTACGTCGCGATCCCGTACCAGACGTACCAGCTCACGGGCTCCACGCTCGTCGTCGGCCTGATCGCGCTGGCCGAGCTCGTACCGCTGCTGACGCTCGCCGTCGTCGGAGGGACGATCGCCGACGCCGTCGACCGCCGGCGGCTGCTCCTGATCACGGAGGTCGGCCTCGTGATCTGCTCAGCCCTCCTGGTCGTCAACGCCACGCTCGCGGAGCCGCGCGTCTGGGCGCTCTTCGTCCTGGCGGCCGCGATCACCTCGTGCTGGGCGCTCGGCTCGCCGGCGCTCCGCTCGCTGACGCCGCGCCTCGTCCCGAACGACCAGCTCGCCGCGGCATCGCTGCTCAACAGCGCCTACCACAGCCTGGGTGCCGTGGCAGGACCTGCGACGGGCGGCCTGCTGATCGCCGGCATCGGCCTCACGGGCACGTACCTGATCGACGTGGTCACCTTCGGCGCCTCGTTGCTCGCGATCTGGCTCCTGCCCTCGTTTCCGCCGCACGAGGAGGCCGAGCCCGTCGGGCTGCGCTCGATGGTCGAGGGCTTCCGGTTCGTGCTCACGCAACCGGTGATCCTCGGGATCTTTCTGCTCGACACCAACGCGATGATCTTCGGGATGCCGAGCGCGCTCTTCCCGGCGTTCGCCGAGCACCGCTTCGGCGGCGGTGCCGGCGTCGTGGGTCTCCTCTACGCCGCCCCCTACGCGGGCGCGCTCGCGGCGACGCTCCTCTCGGGCTGGGTGAGCCACGTGCAACGGCAGGGCGTCGCCGTGGCGATCGCCGCCGGCCTCTGGGGCGCCGCGATCGTGCTCTTCGGGTTCGCGACCTCGCTCGTGCTCGCGCTGATCATGCTCGCGCTCGCGGGAGCCGCGGACAACGTCAGCGCGGCGTTCCGTTCCGCGATCGTTCTCGTGGCCACTCCGGACGAGATGCGCGGCCGGGTTTCCGGGATCGAGCTCGCGCAGGTAGCGAGCGCTCCCACGCTGGGCAACGTCGAGGCCGGCGTGGTCGCGTCGCTGACGAGCCTGCGCTTCTCCGTCGTCTCGGGCGGCGCCCTCTGCATCGTCGGCACGGCAGTGATCCTGGCGCTCTTTCCGGTGCTCGTCCGCTACCGAGCCCCGACGCCGAGCCCATGAGGCTCGGCCGGGAGTTCTTCGCGCGGTCCGTCCACGAGGTCGCGCCCGACGTGATCGGCGTGACGCTGCTCGTCGACGGCGTGGGAGGCCCGATCGTCGAGGTGGAGGCCTACGACCAGGAGGACCCGGCCGCGCACGGCTACCGCGGCCGCACCGCGCGGAACGCGGTGATGTTCGGCCCGCCCGGCCACGCCTACGTCTACCGCTCGTACGGCATCCACTGGTGCCTGAACCTCGTCTGCGAGGAGGAGGGCAGCGCCAGCGCCGTCCTCGTACGCGCCCTGGAGCCGACGCACGGCGTCGCCGTGATGCGCGCCCGCCGTGGCGTCGAGGACGTCCGCCTGCTCTGCTCGGGCCCGGGCCGTCTCTGCCAGGCGCTCGGCGTCACCCGAGCGCACGACGGTCTCCCGCTCGACCGCGCGCCGTTCGAGCTACGCGAGCGCGAGGGCGAGCCCGAGGTCGTCACGGGACCGAGGGTCGGGATCACCAAGGCGGCCGAACGGCCGTGGCGCTACGCGCTCGCCGGCTCGAGGTTTCTCAGCCGCCCCGTGCGACCAGCGTGATCGCGGCGCCCGGGACGAGGGCCGTGCCCCACTTGGGGCTCTGAGCGACGACGCGGCCGTCGCCGCGGATCTCCGTCTCGAGCTTCAGCGCCTCGAGCTTGTCCCTGGCACTGTCCACCGGCAGCCCGACGACTTTCGGGATGACGCCGTGCTCAGGCTTCGCGAGCACGAGAATCACGCGCTCGCCCGCCGAGACGCGGCGGCCCGCCTTCGGGTCCTGCCGGACGACCACGTTGAGCGGCTGTCCGGGCGAGGCCGGCTTGTAGATCGCAAGCGGCGACAGCGGCGTCGCCGCGACCTGCTTGCGCGCCTCGTCGATCGGCACGCCGACGACCCTCGGCACCTCGACCTCGTTCGGCTTGCAGTCCGCGGTCTTCCGCGGCGCCTCGCCGTAGAAGACGAGCGCCTCGCGCGCGCCGCGACAGTAGCCGTTGTCCGCCTGGAGGATCCCGTCCCGCATGACGACCGAGCGCGACTCCGCGGGCGAGTAGTCGGGCGGCGGGAAGGGCACCGGCTTCCACTTCTCGATCTGCACGGCCTTCTCCATGAAGCTCTTCCAGATCAGCGCCGGATACGTGCCGCCCGCGACCGAATCGCCGTGGAACTCCGTCAGCATCGGCCGTAGCTGGTTGGGGTACCCGACCCAGACGGCCACCGCCAGCTGCGGTGTGTAACCGACGAACCAGGCGTCGCCGTAGTTCTCGGTCGTCCCGGTCTTGCCCGCGACCGGACGGTTGTCCGGAAGCGCCGCGGCACGACCCGTGCCCTGGCGCACGACACCCTGGAGGATGTCGTTGACGATCGCCGCTTTGTCCGGCTCGAGCGCGCGGCGATCTCGGACCTCGTTCTTGTCGACACGGCCGTCACGCTCGACGGAGACGATCGCGCGCGGGGAGTTCCCGAACAGCGACCCGTCGACGCGCAGCCCGTTGTTCGCGAAGGTGGAGAACGCGCGGGCCATCTCGAGCGGGTTGACCGCCTCGGCGCCGAGTCCGATCGCGTAGTACGCGTTCAGCCGCGTGGTGATGCCGAGGTCCTTGGCGGCGTTCACCACCGAGCGCGGCCCGACCAGCTGCGTCAGCTGCGCGTAGACGGAGTTGTCGGAGTGGATCGTGGCGTTGCGGAGGTCGATGGGGCCGAGGTAGTTGCCCTCGTAGTTCTCGACCTCCCACATGCGGCCGTCTGCCCAGATGTCCACGGGCTTGGAGACGAACGTGTTCGACGTCGAGAGCCCTTCGCGGAGCGCGGCGGAAAGGACGAACGGCTTGAAGGACGAGCCCGCCTGCCGCTCGCCCTGAACGGCGAGGTTGAACTGGCTCTCGCGGAAGTTGGAGCCGCCGACCATCGCGACCACGCGCCCGCTGTCGGGCCGGATCGCGACGAGCGCGGCCTCCGGGCCGACGTTTGTCAGCCACTTCGCGATCGACTTGCGCGCGAGCTCCTGGAGCTGCAGGTCGATCGTCGTCTTGACCCGCAGGCCGCCGCCGAAGACCTCCTGCGCGCCGTACTTGTCCACCAGCTGCTGCTTCACATAGTTGACGAAGTAGGGCGCCTCGTCTCCCGCGAGCGAGCCGGGCAGCTGGATCGACTGCGGCTTCGGCATCGGCGCGTTCAGCGCGGCCACGTACTCGCCGTTGCCGATCACCCCCTGGTCGCGCATCATCGAGAGGACGAGGTCGCGCCGGTCCTTCGCGGCGTTGGGATTGGTCTTGGGATCGAAGCGCGTCGGGTCGGTCGGGATCCCGGCGAGCAGCGCCGCCTGGGGCAGCGTCAGCGCCTTCGCAGAGCGGCCGAAGTAGACGCGTGCGGCCTGCTCGACGCCGTACGCCCCGTTCCCGAAGTAGATCGTGTTCAGGTACTCCGTCAGGATCTTGTCCTTCGACCACTGTTGCTCGAGCTGCCAGGCGAGCGCGGCCTCGCGCAGCTTGCGGCCGATCGAGCGCTGGTTCTTCACGTAGACGTTCTTGACGAACTGCTGCGTGATCGTCGAGCCGCCCTGGACGGCCGACTGGTTTCGGATGTCCGCCCAGAACGCGCGCACGATCGCCCTCGCGTCCACGCCGCGGTGCTCGAAGAACCGCCGGTCCTCGACGGCCACGATCGCCTGCTTCATCACGGGCGCGATGTCGGCGGACGCGACGATGACGCGGTTCTCGCCGCCGCGCAGGACGGCAAGGTTGCGGTTGCCTTCGTAGTTGAGGATGTAGCTGTTCTCCTCTCGCGTCACCTGGCGCGACGGGTCGAGCCGCGGGATTTCCTTCGCGATCGCGGTCATGAACCCGAAGCCGAACGACGCCGAGCCCAGCAGCCCGAGCACGATGAGGAGGGCCAGCAGCCTGAGCTTGCGAATCCGCCCCCGGCCGTTCCTACCGTTCGGCTTGG
>DATFQE010000136.1:0-6468 GCA_035264445.1 Gaiellaceae bacterium
CGAGGAGCTCCGCGAGCGCTATGCCGACCGTATCGTCGCCCGTCTCGCGCGCCAGATTCCGAACCTCGAAGGCGCCATCCGGGGCCGCGCCGTGCTCTCGCCCGCCGACCTCGAGCGGGCGAACGTCAACCTCGTGCACGGCGATCCGTATGCGGGGTCGCTCGCCCTCGACCAGAACTTCCTCTGGCGTCCCTTCCCGGCGAGCCCCGGGCACGCGACGGCTGTCGACAAGCTCTGGCACATCGGGGCGAGCACGCACCCGGGACCCGGCCTGGGTGCCGGCTCGGGAACGCTGGTCGCGAAGCAGTTGCTCCAGCCGATGCTGGCCAAACGGGCCGGCAACCGCCTCCGCGGCCTCGTCGCACGGTGATGCCTCGCTTCGCGATCTCCCAGATCACGACGCTGCCGGCGAGCTTCGAGGACGACCTGCGTGCCTACCGCGACGCGGGCGCGGAGGCGGTCGGCATCTGGGAGATCAAGCTGCGAGCCGACGAGGAAGAGACCCTGCTCGCGGCCCTGGCGGACAGCGGACTTGCCTCGGCGACCGCGGTGCCCGCCGTTCCCTCGATCGGGCCGCTGCCGATTCCCGGCCCGGACGATCCCGCCGAACGGGTGGAGGCGTACTGCGCCGGTCTCAGGCGGCTGGCGCCGTTCGAGCCGAGCGCAGTGGTGCTCCTCACCGGCCCCGGGTCACGCGAGGTCGTCGTCGACGGGTTACGGACGGTCGCCGCCGAGGCGCGCTCGCTCGGACTGACGATCGGTCTCGAGCCTTACGGCCGGTTCGAGGGCGAACAGTGGTCGATCGTCAACACGATTGCCGAGGCCGCCGCGTTGATCGACGAGGCCGGGGCCGCCGATTCGGTCGGCATCCTCTTCGACTCCTGGCACCTCTGGGACTCCCACCTGGAGGCCGATCTGGGCGCGCACGGCGACCGTATCGTCGGCGTCCACGTCTGCGACGTCCGCGAGCCCACGCGCAGCTTCGCCGACCGACTTCTCCCCGGCGACGGTGTCGCCGACGTCCCGCGGATCCTCGGACTGCTCGACGACGCGGGTTGGGACGGGTTTTACGAGCTCGAGATCTTCTCCGACAACGGCGCGTTCGGCCAAGCACACGCCGACTCGCTCTGGGACGTTCCGGCCGACGAGCTCGCTCGGCGGGGGCGCGACGCCTTCCTGGCGTGCTGGGAGCGGCGCTGATCGAACGCGTCTGCGTCGTCGGCGGCGGGGTGATCGGGAGCCTCTACGCGGCCCACCTCGCCCGGGTCGGCGACGTCTCCGTTCTCTGCCGGCGGGAAGAGCACGCGCGTGCGCTCGCCGAGCACGGGCTGCGCGTGTCGGGACGGCACGCATTCGTCGCCGCCGTACAAGCCTCCACCGATCCCGCGAAGCTCCCGCCCGCCGACCTGATCATCGTTGCCACGAAGTCGACCGAGCTCGACGCGGCCGCCGCCGGGCTTCACGGGTACTGGCCGGCTGCCGCGGTGATGACCGTGCAGAACGGCCTCGGTTCGGAGGAGCTCGTCCGCCGTTACGGCGACTGGCCGCTGATCTCGGCCGTGACGTTCATGAGCGGCACGCGCCACGAGGACACGCACGTCGAGTACATCCTCGACACCGAGACCTGGCTCGGGCCATACGCGGACACGCCTTACGCGCTCGTCGAGGAGGTTGCCCGCCTGATCGTGGACTCGGAGCTGAAGGCGCGTGCATTCGCCGACCTGCGTCCGGCGCAGTGGTCGAAGCTGATCTTCAACTCGACCGTCAACAGCGTTGCGGCGCTGACGGGGCTCCCGCATGACCCTCACTTCGCCGAGCGGGAGCAGCCGGCGGACTTGGGGCACCTCGTCTTCGCACTGATCGACGAAGGCAAGCGCGTCGCCACCGCCGCCGGCGTCGAGCTTCACGAGGACCCGTGGGAAATGAACCTGCTCGCCACGCGTCGCGGATTCCGCCACTACCCCTCGATGCTGGAGGACGTCCAGGCGCGCCGCCGGACGGAGGTCGACCACATCACGGGAGCGCTCGTCGGCGAGGCCGAACGGCTGGGCGTGGACGTGCCGCTCCAGACGGCGATGTGGCGGCTGGTGAAAGGCCGGGAGGCCTCCTGGTAGTCCAATTGACCCGGTCGACCGGTATGTAATTCAATAGCTGTTTCCAGGGGGAACCGGCGAGGGGAAAGGAAGTGGGTACATGAGAGGTGCCAGAAGGTGGGGCGCTCTTGCTGCGGGCGTGGCGGTTGCCGTGGCCGTGGTGGGAACGACCGGCGGTAGCGCGGCCGTCGAGCAACGTGGTCCGATCGTGATCGGCTGGGCATTCGACAGCAAGGGGAACATGGCGCCGTTCGACGGCCCGGCTCTCGCCGCTGCGAAGATCCACGTCAAGAACCTGAACGCCAAGGGCGGGCGGCAGATCCGCATCGAGACCTGCGACACGAACAACAACAACCCCGCGCGGGCGAAGTCGTGCGCGCGGACGCTGCTCGGCCGCGGCGCAGACATCATGTTCGTGACGTGTGACGTCGACTTCGCGACGCCTGTCGTCCAGGAGGCGATCAACCGCGGCAAGCTCGCGATCGCGCCCTGCATCGGCACCGACCAGATGGGCCCGAAGCGGTTCGGGAAGAAGGGCAAGCTCGCCTTCAGCTTCGGCAACGCGGCCCAGGACGAGGGCTCGGCGATGGCCGAGTACGCGATCCGTCGCGGCTGGAAGACCGCGGGCCTCGGCACGAACACGCTGCTGGTCTACTTCAAGAACGTCGTCACGGCGTTCGAGAAGCGCTACGAGCAGCTGGGCGGCCAGGTCGTCGCCAAGGAGAGCTACGCGACGGGCGCCAACAACGTGCAGGCCGCGGTCAGCCGCTTGAACCAGAAGCGTGCGGCCGTCTACGTTACTTCGACGGCGTTCGGCGAGCTGCCGGCGTTCGTGTCGGGGTTCCGATCGCTCGGAAACCAGACGCCGATCCTCAACTCGTGGGCAGGCGACGGGACGTACTGGGCGACCAAGAGCCCGCAGGTGACGAACTACTACGCGGTCACCTTCGCGTCGGTCTTCGGCGACGACCCGAGCGCTGCCGTTCGGAAGCTCGCCAAGCAGGTCAAGGCCGGAACGGGTGGTTTCGTCACGGGGCCCGCGGCGATCGACGGCGTGCTCGCCGCGATCAAGCGGGCGGGCGGTTCCACCAAGGGTGCGGTTCTCGCCGCCCAGATGGAGAAGTTCAAGCGAGTTCCGACGATCTCGGGCAGGGTGAGCTTCTCGAAGCAGCTCCATACCGTGTTCGGGCGCCAGTACCGCGTGATCGAGGTCCAGAGCAACAAGGGCAAGCGCGTCGGCGTGGTCACAGCCAAGGTCGTACCGAAGATCTAGTTGGCCCAGCCGGAAGTCGCGGAGACCGCGCGGAGGAGGCCCGAGGACACCCTTCGGGCCTCCTCCGTCTCACGCTCGTTCAAAGGCGTCCGCGCTCTCTCCGACGTCACGTTGGAGCTCCACCGGCACGAGGTGGTCGGGCTGATCGGCCCGAACGGCGCCGGCAAGTCGACGCTCGTCAACGTCCTCTCGGGGTTCGACTTCCCGACCGCCGGGAGCGTCGAGCTCGGAGGGCGCCGCGTCACGGGCTGGAGCGCGCACCGCCGGGCGCGTGCCGGCCTCGCGCGCACCTTTCAGCACAGCCGCTCGTTCCGCGGGCTCACCGTGCGCGAGAACGTCGAGGTCGCTGCACTCGGGGTCGGCGTCGCTGCACGCAAGGCGCGCCGGCGCGCCGACGACCTGCTCGAGCTGCTGGCGCTCGGGAACCTCGGTGCCGCCCCGGCGGCCACCCTGGCCCACGGCGACGAGCGGCGGCTCGGAGTCGCCCGAGCGCTCGCGACCGACCCGGACTTCGTGCTCCTGGACGAGCCGGCGGCCGGGCTCCCGGAGGCCGAGGTGCCCGAGTTCGCCGCCGTCGTGCGGTCGGTGCGCGACGACCACGACGCGGGCGTGCTGCTCATCGATCACAACATGGCGCTCGTGATGGACGTCTGCGACCGGATCCAGGTTCTCGACCAGGGGCTGACGCTCGCGGAGGGCACGCCGCGCGAGATCGGGAGCAATCTCGACGTCGCTGCCGCGTACCTCGGCGAGCCGCCGGTGCACGATGGCTGAGCCGGCGCTCGAGGTCGACCGGCTCGAGGTTCGCTACGGAGCCGTCGCGGCCGTCCGTGACGTCAGCCTGCGTGTCGAGAGCGGCGAGATCGTCGGCCTGATCGGCCCGAACGGCGCCGGGAAGTCGACCACGCTCCACGCCATCACGGGCCTGGTGACTGCTCACGGCGGTGACGTCCGGCTCGCCGGCAGCTCGATCGTCGGCCGGCCGCCCGAGGCGATCGCGCAGCAGGGCGTCGCCCTCGTCCCCGAGGGCCGCCGCATCTTCGCCGACTTCACCGTCGAGGAGAACCTGCGGCTCGGCCTCGCCGCCCGGCGTGGACGGGACGGCCGCGACTCCGTGGAGGACGCCTACGACCTCTTTCCGGTCCTGGGCAACTACCGTCGCCGGTCGGCCGGCGCGCTCTCGGGCGGCCAGCAGCAACAGCTCGCGATCGCCCGGGCTCTGGTCGCCCGGCCGGAGGTGCTCCTGCTCGACGAGCCCTCGCTGGGACTCGCGCCGACCATGGTCGACAACGTCTTCGACGCCCTCGTGCAGATCAGGGAGCGGGGCGTCACCATCCTGCTCGTGGAACAGCGGGCCCACCGTACCGTGGCGCTCGCCGACCGGACGCACGTGCTGGCGAACGGCGAGCTGCGCATGACGCTCGGCCCTGCGGACGCGGACGACACCGACAAGCTTGTGGCGGCCTACCTCGCGTCGTGAGCGTGCTGGCCGCCCTCGATGCACAGACGGTCGTCGACGCCGTCGGGCTCGGCGCCGTCTACGCGCTCATGGCCGTCGGCATCGGCCTCGTCTTCGGCGTCCTGCGGCTGGTCAACTTCGCCTACGGGCAGCTGATCATGGCCGGCGCCTACACGCTCGCGTTCACTTCGAGCTGGCCCGTTCCCGCGAGCATCGCCGCGTGCTTCGTCGTCGTCGTCGCCCTCTCGATGCTGATGGACCGCGTCGTCTTTCGGCCTCTGCGCGGCCAGTCGCCGGCCGTCATGCTCGTGACGACGTTCGCGATCGCCTTCATGCTCCAGGCGATCGCGCTCATGATCGACATCCGCGACGACACGATCGGCGAGATCGCGACGTCGATCGCGTCGTTCAACCAGGCGACGACGGTCGCAGGCGTGGACATCCGCAAGATCACGATCGCCGCGGTGATCGTCGCGGCGGTGACTCTCGGGCTGCTGGCTCTCCTGCTCGCTCGGACGACGATCGGCCTGCACATGCGGGCGGCCGCGGCCGATTTCGGGACCGCGCGCCTGCTCGGCGTCCGCGCGAATCGCGTGATCGGCTTCGCGGTCTTCCTCTCGGGTCTGCTCGCCGCCACCGTCGCCGTCATCCTCACCGTCCAATTCCCGTTCGTCGGCCCGGACTTCGCACTCCGAGAGACGATCGTCGTCCTCGTGGGCGTCGTGGTGGGCGGGATCGACCGGCTCTGGACGGCGACGCTCGGCGGGTTCGCGATCGGCTTCGCCACCGGCATCATCAACGGCGTCCTGCCGACGGACAAGAGCGTCTTCCTGCCCTCGGCGGTGTTCGCGCTCGTCATCCTCGTCCTGCTCCTCCGCCCGGCGGGCCTGTTCGCGTGGGGGCGGGCGGCGGCCGCGGAGCGCGTATGACGCGGCTGGCCGGCGCCGCGCAGCTGGGGGTACCGGCTGCACTCGTGGTCGCCGTCGGCATCGGCTCGACCTTCGTCAGCGCGGCGAACGAGATCTACTTCCTGGACGCGCTGATCTCGGTGGCCATCGTCGTGGCGATCTACGTCTTCGTCGGCAACTCGGGCGTTCTCTCGTTCGGGCAGGTGAGCTTTGTCGCGGTGGGCGCGTTCGCGGCGGGAGTGATGACGATCCCGCTCGAGTCCAAGACGGGTGTGCTGCCCCAGCTCTTCCCGATCCTCCGTGACCACACCGTCGGCAACGTCGCGTCGCTGGTGCTCGCGGCCGCGGTGGGAGGCATCCTCGCCTTCTTCGTCGGCCTGCCGCTGATGCGGCTGTCCGGCCTCGCAGCCGGGATCGCGACCTTCGCCGTGCTCGAGATCACGCACAACCTCCTGCGCGAGTGGACGAAGATCGGCCCGGGCGCGACCACGTTGTCGCTGGTCCCGGAGACGACCGGTGCGCTCCAGGCCACGATCGGAGCGCTCATCGCGACGTGCGTCGCGTTCGCGTACCAGCGCAGCCGCCTCGGGCGGCAGCTGCGGGCGTCCCGGGAGGATGCCGCTGCGGCACGCGGGGTCGGGGTGAGCGTCCACCGCCAGCGCCTGTTGGCGTTCACCGTCTCCGGAGCGCTCGCCGGGTTCGCCGGCGCGCTCCTCGTCCACGAGCTCGGGTCGA
>DATFQE010000137.1:0-2393 GCA_035264445.1 Gaiellaceae bacterium
ACGAACGCGAGCAACGTCATCGTCACGAACAACACCGTGGTCGACAATTCGATGAGCGGCATCCTCGTCGAGAACAGCTCGACGGACATCACCGTCGTCAACAACATCACGGGGTTCAACGGAAGCTTCGGGGTGCGCGGGTACGACAACGGCAGCGGAGTGATCCCGCGCGGCAACATCGCGACGCAGAACCTCGCGTTCGGCAACGTCGCCGGGCAGTTCGGGAACGAAACGATTCCGGTGATCGACTTCGCCGACGACAACTTCGTCGCCGACCCACGCTTCGTCGACGCTGCGAGCCGTGACTACCACCTCGGGATCTGGAGCGCGGCAATCGGTGCGGCCGACCGGGCGTTCACGCCGCGGACGAACGCCGACGGCGTCGCGCGGAGCACGGCGAACGTCGGCGCGTACTAGCGGCGACTTCTCGAACTAGGTCGCGACGACCCCGACCGGGCAGCTGACACCGGTGCCACCGAGGCCGCAGTACCCGTTCGGCACCTTCTGCAGGTACTGCTGGTGGTAAGGCTCGGCGTAGTAGAACTCGCCCACCGGAGCGACCTCCGTCGTGATCTCGCCGTAGCCGGCGCGGCGGAGCTCGTCGGCATACACTGCCCGCGTCCGCTCGATCGCCTCGCGCTGCGCGTCGTTCGCGTAGTACACGGCCGAGCGGTACTGCGTGCCGACGTCGTTGCCCTGGCGCATGGCCTGGGTCGGGTCGTGGTTCTCCCAGAAGAGCTTCAGCAGCTCCTCGTACGACGTCTTCGCCGGGTCGTAGACCACCAGCACCGCTTCGGTGTGGCCGGTGCGGCCGCTGCATGCCTCCTCATAGGTCGGGTTCGGCGTGTAGCCACCGGCGTAGCCGACCGCGGTCGTGTAGACCCCGGGCGCCTGCCAGAAGACGCGCTCGGCGCCCCAGAAGCAGCCGAGGCCGAACACCGCCGTCTCGAAGCCCTCGGGCCACGGCGGCTGGAGCGGAGTTCCAAGCACCGCATGGCGCTCGGGAACGACCATCCGGTCGTTGCGGCCGGCCAGCGCGTCGCGCGGCTCGACCATGTCTGTCTTGTCTCTGAAAAGGAACATGCGGCAAGCGTAGCGAGTGCCGCTCAGGCTGCCGGACGCGGCAGAGCACGCCGTTCCTTTTGTCGGCGAGCCAGATCAGCTCCGTGACCGCGGCGGCCGCGGACCGTTCCGTTACCGTGCTGCGCGATGCGAGTCGCCGCCGTCGACCTCGGAACCCACACCACGCGCCTGCTCGTCGCGGACGTCCACGACGGCCGCATCGAGGAGATCGAGCGCGACCTCACCTTCACGCGGCTCGGCGAGGACGTCGACAAGCGCCGCCGCCTCCTCCCCGTCCCGATCGCGCGCGTGCGGAACTGCCTCTCCGACTACCGGCGCCGGATCGAGCACCTGGGCGCCGAACGGACGCTCGCTGCAGGCACGAGCGCGATTCGCGACGCCGAGAACGGCGAGGCGTTCCTCGGCGAGGTCGAATGGAGCTACGGTTTCGCGACCCGGCTGCTGAGCGGCGACGAGGAGGGCTTGCTGACGTTTCGCGGCGCGACTGCGGAACGCGAGACGGACGACGAGACGCTCGTGGTCGACATCGGCGGCGGCTCGACCGAGCTCGTGACCGGCGACGGCTTCCACGTCAGCCTGGACGTGGGCAGCGTCCGCCTGACCGAGCGCTTCCTCCACGCCGACCCGCCGGCACGCGAGGAGCTCGAGCGCGCGGCGGAGCACATCCGCTCGCTGCTCCCGCCGCCGCTTTCCCACAGCGCGGCGATCGGGGTCGCCGGCACGGTCACCCAGCTCGCCGCACTCGACCTCGGTCTCGAGGCGTATGACGCCGACCGCGTCCACGGCCACCGGATTCCGGCCCCGGCCGCTGCCGGTCTGCTCGACGGCCTCGCCGCGCTGCCGCTCGCGGAACGGAGGAACGTGCCGGCGCTCGCGCCCGAGCGAGCGCCCGTGATCGTCGCCGGCGCGCTCATCCTGCGCGAGCTGCTCACGTGGGCCGGCCTCGACGAGATCGAGGCGAGCGAACGGGATCTCCTGCACGGCATCGCGCTCGAGGCAGCCGAGCTGCCCGAGCCGGTGGAGGGCGCCGCTCCGCCGGGCGCCTATACCTGCTGCTAGAGACTGATGACGCGGTCGTACGCGGCCACAGGGCTGCCAGGTCGCGGCGAGGCTACCGCGCCGACTCGTCGTCCGAGACCGGCTCGTCCTCCGCCAGCCGACGCTGGAGGACGCTCCGGGAGAGGACGCCGACCAGACGGCCGTGGTCGACGACGGGGACGCGCTCGGCGTCCTTGTCTTCGAGGAACCTGAAGGCCTCCTCAACGGGTTGGTCGGACTCGACCGTCCACCACGGCTCCTCGGCGATGTCT
>DATFQE010000138.1:0-20761 GCA_035264445.1 Gaiellaceae bacterium
TGACGGTCACGATCAGGCCGAGCGCAACCGCGTGCCGCGGCTTGCCGCGCGAGCCGACGAGATAGCCCGCGACGATGGCCTTCCCGTGGCCGGGCGTGAGGGCATGGGCGGCGCCCCAGAACGCTGCGAGCAGGAGCGCGAGCATCGTCGTCCCCGGCTCTGCGATGAGCGCCTCGAATCCGCCGGCTGGCTCTGCGCGTCCGGGCGGCCCGAGGGCCGGCGCCTCGCCCGCTCGAGTGCCGAGCTCGAACGACGCGGTCGCGCGCCTGACGTCGAGAAGCTCGCCGGCGTAGGAGCGCAGGTCGTCGCTCGCGCTGCGATCCGGGACGCTCGCGGCGACGAGCTCGGCTCCGTCGCGGGCCCGGACGACCATCTCGCGCCAGCCGAGCCGGTTCGGGTAGTTGCCGTCGCGGAGCTCGAGCGTCGATCCTGCGGCCCGGGCCCGGAAGACGGCCTCGAACCGCAGCGTCTCGAGACCGCCGGCACCCGGTTTCAGCCCGAACCGCGACCGGACGACGTCGAGCCGCGCGCGGCGGCCGTCGAGCCGGAGATCGAGCTTGCGCGCTACTTCGCGGGCGTAGCCGGCGCGCTCAACGTGCTTTCGCTCCTGGTACGTCGGGATCTCCGCCATGTCGAGCACGTAACGGACGTAGATCCGGTCGCCGGCAAGGTCGACCGCGGCGAGGCGGTTGACCGTGAAGTTGCCGAGCGGGTGCGCCGCGGCCCCCGACGGTGAGGCAAGCGCGGCGAGGCAGGCGAGGAGCGCGACCCGCCTCACCGTGCGAACCTCCGCGCGACCGGGCTCCAACGCAGCGAGAAGTGGGGGTTGAGCGCGAGCGCGCGTCCGAACCAGCGCCGCGCCTCGGCGTGGCGGCCGAGGCAGCGCTCGATCATCCCGCGGTGGAAGTAGGTGGGCGCGTCGAGCGTGCCGAGCCTGAGCGCGCGCTTCGAGAAGCGCAGCGCTTCGCCACAGCGGCCCGTGCGCGCGAGCGCCCACGACAGGACGTCGTCGGCCTGGACGCTCGGGCGCTCCCTGTGTGCGCGGCGCGCGCGCACCAGCGCGGCCTCGAGCCGAAGGCCGTGGTCGACGTCGAAGAGCGCGGTCTCGAGGTCGGTCCTGACGCCGTTGGCGACGAGGAGCTGCTCGATCGCACCGACCAGCCCGTATTGCTCGCGCGCGAGCCGAGGGCGGCCCTGCGCGCGATAGAGGTCGCCGAGGTAGCCGACGAAGTCCGGCAGGGGGCTCCGCTCGACGGCGTCCCGCTCGAGCTGGATAGCGCGGCCGACCCGCCCGCGGGCGGCCTCGACGCGGGCCAGCGCGTCGAGCGCCTGGGCGTATCCCGGAAAGGCGGCGAGCGCCGCGCGGTACTCCCGCGCGGCCGCCCCCGGCCGGCCGCGCGAGACGTGAAGCTTCCCGAGCTGGACACGCGTCCAGGCCAGCGGCTCGGGCTGCGACCCCGCCGCGTCGACGGCGAGCTCCATCGCGCGCACCGCGCCGCGCCGGTCGCCGCGGAGCTCCCGGGCGTGCGAGACCCGCGCATATGCGGAGAGGCCGGGCTTCAGCGCGGCCATCCGGTCGTACGCGGCGAAGGCCTCGTCGTAGCGGCCCAGCTCGACGAGTGCGTCGCCGGTCACCCCGTACGTGCGCGCGGTGGTCGGCGACAGGCGCTGCGCGCGCCGCCCGAGCGCCAGCGCGTCACGGAAGCGGTGACGCGAGAGCGCGAGCGAGCCGAGACCGCCGAGCGCGTACACGTTGGCGCGGTCTCGGTCGAGCGCCGCGCGGAGGGCGCGTTCCGAGCGGGCGTAGTCGCGCGTGTCCGCCGTCTCGCGCGCCCGCTGCTGGTAGGCGAGGCCCAGGAGCGCGTACGCCTGCGCGGTGTCGCTCGCGCGCGCTTCGTCACGCAGGCGCAGGATCTCCGCCTCGGTGTTCCCGGGCGAGAAGCCTGCGAAAGCTCGCTCGGCGAGGACCGCCGGCGCCGGCCGCGCGGGGGGTTTCGCGGCCGGGTCGGTGGCGAACACGCCGCCGAGCAAGAGGGTGAGCGCGGCGACGACGGCCGCGCTCGTTCCGATCAGAAGTCGTCTCTTCATGCGCGAAGGGGCGGGGAGGGCCCGCCCAGGGCGGGCCCTCGTTGCCGTCAGCCGCTACGGGCCGCCCACCGAGCTGTGGTGGACGTGCTCGTAGCCCTGGTGCGGCTCCCCGACGTACGGGAAGCTCACCTTGAGCGGGCGGTCGTTCTCGTCGACGCCGTCGCCGAGCAGGTTGTTCGGCGACCGGTTCGCGTTGCCGGCGCACTGACCGAGGCCCTCGATGAGTGGTCCGACGACCGGCCCGTAGCCGCACGCGAGCGCGCGGAGCTCGATGTCCGTGACGTCGTCCTCGAGCCGGCGGCCGTTCGGGAAGCCGGCGAAGTCGCCCGCGAGGACGCCAAGGCGGTTGCCCTTGCCCGCGGGCGCGGTCGGCGCGATCCCCGTGTTCAGCCGGAGCAGCTCCGCCTGGTCGTTCCCGGTGAAGTTGAGCCCGGGAACGCCGGTGAGGAAGATCGCCGCGATATCGCCGCGGCCGGTCTCGGGTGCGTCGTCGAGCACCGGATAGAGGAGGTTCTCGAGCCGCGTGACCTCCGGCGCGAGGTACTCGCCGGCGAAAGCTTCCTCGCCGTCCGGGTCTGCCGAGTTCCAGCGGTCCTTCCGGCCCAGCGGGATCACGACCTCGTTCACGAGCGGGTTGCCGAGGCGCGAGACCTGCACCTCATGGCCGACGCTCTTCACTTGGCCGTTGCGGAGGATGCGGACCCTCGGGCGCTCGGCGCTCGCGTAGATACCGAGCACCGCCTCCGGGTCACCGGCCGCGTGCACCTTGCCGTCCCGGGTCAGCTGGTCGATCGGCAGCTGGACCGCGACCATGTGCGTGTTGTAGCCCCCGACGCCGTCCACGCCCTTGGCCGCTGGAAGCGGCAGCACGTGCGCCGGATTGAAGGGGCGCAGCCCGGCGAGGTCGAAGATCGAGCCGAGGTCGACGAAGAACGGGTCGTCGATCTGGCCGGCGAAGACCTTGCCGCCGCCGCGGACGTCCTGCACCGCCTGTGCCATCAGCGACGTGTACGTCGGCGTCGATCGCGGGCCGATGTTGACCGGCGAGCTCGGGAAGCTCCGGCCGAGGCTCGTCGTCTTCCTGCCCTCGACTCTGGTCAGGCTGTAGAACTGCGGCCGGTTCCAGTCCGGATCGGAGATCGAGTCGATCGGACCGGTGTTGTAGAGGAACGTGTTGGCGTTCCGCGTCACAGTGCGGAAGCGGAACTCGTAGCGGATGTCCTCGTCGCCGTCGCCCGTGTTGTCGACGTTGAGGGCGTAGACGACGTCGTCTCCGAACGCGTTGAAGTTCGGGCCGCCCGCCGGCTCCTCCAGCGGGATGTAGTTGGCCATGATCGTGACCGTGTTCGGCCTGTCCGGGCTGCGGAAGGCATAGACGTCGGTGTTGTCGGCGACGGGGTCCTCGCTGATGAGCGGCGCCTCCCGGTGGCTCGAGGCCTCGGCCGCCTGTGGGCCGGAGCCCCTCGCGGCGACGGTGAGGGCGAGTGCAAGCGCCCCGGCCGCCACGGCGAGCAGTGCGACGATCGGTGTTCCCTTTCTGGCGACAGCCATGTGCCGGCTGCTCCCTTCTCCCCCCGGAGATGTCGGCGCTGATTCGCCGGGGGCACCCGATCGGTTCGGCCGTGTCCGGGGTCAGACCCCAGACGTGGCTGGATCAGACGAGGGCTTTGTCGCCGATGAGGCCGCGCTCCTCGAGGAGCGACGCCAGCGTCGGCTCGCCGATCTCCTCGAGCCGGTACGTGACGCGGAGAGCGGGCTTGTCGAGGTCGATGATCCGGCGGAGATCGATCGGCGTCCCGATCAGGACGAGGTCGGCGTCGGAGCGGGCGATCGTCTCGCGCAGCTCCTCACGCTGCTCGCGCCCGTAACCCATCGCGGGCAGGAGCCGGCCCATGTGCGGGTAGGCCTCGAAGGTCTTCGCGATCGAGCCGACCGCGAACTCGCGCGGATCGACCAGCTCGGCGGCCCCGTGCGCCTCGGCTGCGAGGACGGCCGCGCCGTAGGTCATCTCGCCGTGGGTCAGCGTCGGCCCGTCCTCGATCGCGAGCACGCGCTTGCCGCGGATCTCCTCCGCGTCGCCCTCGATCACGAACGGCGAAGCGGCCCGCACGACGCGTGCGTCGGGATTGTTCACGCGGATCGAGTCGAGCACGGCGAGCACGCCCTCGGGCGGCGCACTGTCGACCTTGTTGACGACGCAGACGTGCGCCATGCGGAGGTTGGTCTCGCCGGGGTGGTAGCGCAGCTCGTGGCCGGCTCGGTGTGGGTCGACGACCACGACGTGCAGATTCGGGCGGATGAACGGGGTGTCGTTGTTACCGCCGTCCCAGAGGATCGCGTCCGCCTCGGCCTCGGCCGCCTCGAGGATGGCGGCGTAGTCGATGCCCGCGAAGACCAGGTTGCCCTCCGCGAGGTGCGGTTCGTACTCCTCGCGCTCCTCGATCGTGCAGTCGGCGGCGTCGAGGTCCTCGTACCGCGCGAACCGCTGGACGGCCTGCTTGGTGAGGTCGCCGTACGGCATCGGGTGGCGCAGGACCGCGACGCGCTTGCCGCTCTCGCGCAGGATCGCGGCGACGTGGCGCGTCGTCTGGCTCTTGCCGGAGCCGGTTCGGACCGCGCAGACCGCGACCACGGGCTTCGACGAGGGAAGCATCGTCGCGACGGGCGAGAGCAGCCGATACGTGGCGCCCGCCGCGAGCGCCCGCGAGCCGATGTGCATGACGTGCTCGTGCGTCACGTCCGAGTACGCGAAAACGACCTCGTCCACCTCACGGTCGCGCACGACCCGCTCCAGGTCGGCTTCCGGGACGATCGAAATGCCGTTGGGGTAGCCGTCGCCGGCGAGCTCGGCCGGGTAGACCCGCCCGTCGATGTTCGGGATCTGCGTCGCAGTGAACCCGACGACCTCGAAGTCGCTTCGGCCGCGATAGACGACGTTGAAGTTGTGGAAGTCGCGCCCTGCGGCGCCGGCGATGAGCACGCGAGTCTTGGTCATGAGACGGAGCCTAGTCCCCGCAGCGGCCGTTAGGCTCCTCGCCGTGGGAAGCTTTCCCGCACGGCTGAACGAGCAGATCGGGCGCGAGTTCGGCGCCTCGCAACAGTACGTGGCGATCGCCGTCTACTACGACGCCGAGACACTGCCCAACCTCGCCGCGCACTTCTACCGCCAGGCGGTCGAAGAGCGGAACCACGCGATGATGATCGTCCAGTACCTGCTCGACGCGGACGAGGAGATCGCGATCCCGGGTGTCGAGGCGCCCCGCACGGAGTTCCCCGACCCGGTCGCGCCTGTCGCCCTCGCGCTCGAGCAGGAGCGTGCCGTCACCGACCAGATCGTCACGCTCGCCCGGCTCGCGCGAGAGGAGAACGACCTCGTCGGCGAGCAGTTCCTGCACTGGTTCCTCGAGGAGCAGCGCGAGGAGGTGTCGAGCATGTCGTCGCTCCTCCGGACCGTGGAGCGGGCCGGCGACAACCTCCTCCTGGTCGAGCAGTTCCTGGCGAGCGCCGGTGAAAGCGATGGCGGGCCGGAGGCCACGGCGCCCACGGCGGCCGGCGGGGCCCTCTAGCTCTTCAGCGTCCGGCCGATCAGCTCGGCGACGGCGTCCATCTCGATCCCGGCGCCGGTGACGTCCTCGAGCATCTCGTCGGCATCCATGCTCTGGCCGGTCGACCAGAGCTCGCGCAGGAGCGACCCGGCCTCGCGCTTGGCGAACCAGTCGCTGCCGTAGCGCTCGCGGAGGTGCGTCCGCATCTGCGCCTCGAACGCCCACGAGCGCAGGTAGGCGGTCACGTAGAAGCTCGAGTCGATGTCGCCGAGGTAGTCCACCTGGCTCGGCTCGATCTTCAGCGCGTCGCCGAGGATCTCGACGTAGCGCCGGTCGATCCCGGAGCCGACGACGTCGTCGACGGCGAAGAATTCAAGCTCGTACAGGAGCTTCGCGCAGTAGCGGCGCACGAAGTAGAGGAAGCCGGTCGCGCCCTCGACGGCGAACTCCTGTGGCCGCGGAAAGTCGAGCCGCCGGGTCAGCCAGGTCGGGTCGTCCGTCAGCGACTGGAGCAGCGTGGCCCAGCCCTCGGTGACCGCGTTGTCGCCGAGCCGCCGCTCCTCCACGGTGAGATCGGCCGACGTGTGCGCGTAGTGCTCGGTGTGCCCGGCCTCGTGGAAGAGGGCGCGCCAGTCGTCGGCGCCGCCCATCGGCTGGATCACGAGCATGACCTTGCCGGGAACCTCGATCGGCGCGCAGAACGCACGCGGCGTCTTCTTCGGCCGCTGCTCGATGTCGAGGTGGACGTTCTCCTGCGAGCGGAGGTCGATGCCGAGGCCCTCGAGGGTCGCCTCGAGCGCGGGGAGCATCCGCTCCTTGGGGAACTGCGGGTCCCACTGCGGCGCCCGGAAGACGCGGAGCACGTCCCACCGCTTCGCTTCGTCGAGCCCGACGCCGACGCGGTCGCGAAAGAGCCGGTCGGCGGCCTCCTCGTACATCCGCTCGGTGGACTCGAGCACCGCGCTGCACTGGTCGGCGAGCTCGTGGAGCCTGTAGCCGAAGCGGCGGTAGAGCTCGATGTAGCTCGGCTCGCCGAGCTCTAGCAGGCCGTTGCGGTGGACGTCGAACGCGTCCACGTAGACGGGGTTCAGGTGCTCCTCCGTCATCGTCGTGCGGATGCGGTCGATCTCGCGGCGCTTCTCGCGGTCCTCGGTGTTGCCGAGCGTCGGGCGCAACATCCGGAAAGGGACCTTCTGACGGTCGATCTCCGCCTCGAGCGTCGCCTCGAGCTGGGCGATCTTCTCGCTGTGCTCGCGCGTGAGCGCGCCGAGGTAGTTCTCGCAGCCGAACCGCCAGAGCTCGCGCAGGCGCTTGTCCCCGTTGGCGGCCGCGCCGATCGAGTTCGCGGTGTCGAGCGTCGTCAGGTCGGAGTAGCGCTCGTAGATCGGAGCGAGGTCGAGGGTCTCCTTCAGGCCGGCGAAGTGCTGGTAGTACTCCTCGTCGAGCTCGGCGATGAAGCGGTCCGCCCGTTCACGGACGCGATCGAGCTCCTGACCCGTTGCGGGTGCCGCCGCCATCGAGCCTAGGATAGTCGCGTGCGGGAGATCGGGGTCCACACCGAGCGCAAGACCCAGCTCGTCGAGATCACGCGCGACGTCCAGGAGGCCCTCGCCGACGCCGACGGCGCCTCGGCCGCTCTCGTTTTCGTCCCGCACACGACTGCCGGCGTGACGATCAACGAGCACGCGGACCCCGCCGTCGCTCGCGACTTCGAGGCGGCGCTCGAGCGCATGGTCGGCGACTCCTGGGGCTGGCAGCACATCGAGGAGGGCGAGGAGAACGCGCCCTCGCACATCCGCGCCTCCCTGATGAGCCCGCAGGTGCTCGTGCCGCTCCGGGACGGACGGCTGGCGCTCGGGACGTGGCAGGGCATCTTCTTCTGCGAGTTCGACGGTCCGCGCCGGCGAACCGTGTTCGTGACGACCCTGCGCTAGCGGCGCGCGCCCGCTGCGGGGCTCAGCCCTTGGGCGCCTTGTCGTCGCCGGGCGCGTCCGTGACGCGCACGTGCGGCCAGGCCGTCTTCGCCTTCGTCGCGCGGAACAGGTCGTAGTCGCGCGTCTCGTCGCGGTCGGATGTGAAGACGAGGCGCCCGTCCTGCAGCCACGCCGGCTGCGTGTCGTTCCGCACGTTGGAGAGAATGATCTTCGTCACCGTCTTGCCGGTGGCCGGCATCGTCCAGATCTCGAAGCGTGAGCCTCCCTTGGCGCGGCGGGCGAACGCGATCGTGCCGTCCGCGCCCCAGGCGGCTTCCGTATTGAGGTCCTCGGTCGTCGTGAGGCGCGTCTTGCCGCTTCCGTCGGGTCGCATCTTCCAAATGTCGAGCTGGCCGCCGGGCCCGTTTGACCAGGCGATCTGGTTGGTCGCCTGCGGCGACCACGTCGGGGCGACGTCGAGCTTGGAGTCCGTGGTGAGCCGGCGAAGCCCCGACCCGTCCAGGTTCACGACCCAGACGTCGGGGTTGCCCGTGCGGGTGGAGACGAAGGCGATCCGGCCGCCGTCGGGCGACCACGCGGGCTCAGTCGCGTCGCCGGTTCCCGTGGGCAGCAGCGTCACATCGGTCCCGTCGGCGTCCATGAGGTAGATCCGCCAGGTGCCGGTGCTGTTCGCGGCGAACGCGATGCGCCGCGAATCCGGCGACCATTCGGGGTCCGCCTCGGTGAAGGAGGTGGCCGTCAGGCGCGTCGGGGCGGTCGACGGGTCGGCGTCGACCGGCAGCACGTAGATGTCGCCGGCGCCGGTGGCGCTGCTCGTGTACACGATCCCGCGGCTGCTGACGGTGTACGTGAAGCTCTTGGTGGTCGGGCGCCCGACGCGGTCGCGCGCGCTCAGGACGACGCTGTGGCTCGAGCCGAGCGGCGAGGCCGGGACGAGATCGCCGGGTTGCGCGGCGCGCCCGTCGACTGTCGCCGAGCACGAGGCGATGCCCGAGCCGGTGTCCGCGCAGCGGAACGCGAGGGGAACGCGTCCGTTCAGCGGCACCGTCGCGCCGGGCTGGTCGAGCGTGACGGTCGGCGGCCGGGTGTCGACCGGTGCGAGCAGCGTGGCGTCGAAGCCGTTGGAGCCGCGGATGCCGAGCTTGTGCAGGCCGTCGTCCTCGATCGTGATCGGACCCTCGAACGTGGTGAACGCGCCGCCGTCGATCGAGACGGCGACCGCGACGCCGGGAACCGCGTCCACGTCGAGCACGGCGCCGGGCGTGAACCAGCCGGCCGTCTGCGTGCCGCCCGGCGCGGGCTCGAGCGAGGGCACAACGCCGGTCCCGGTCGGCGGCGGTGGAGGAGCGCCCGCGAAGAGGACACCTTTGTTGGAGGACACCGCGACGTTGCCGGCCGCGTCCACGGCCTGGACGAAGTACTCGACGCGCGTCCCGCCCACCGACGCGCTTCCGCCCCACGCCGGGCCGGCGCCATGCTGGAGATCGAGGAACCGCCACGCCGGCGAGACGTTGTCCCGGAACGCGACGAGCACGCGGACGACACCGGCGGGATTCGGGCCGGGCAGGTCGACGGCCTCGACGGAGAACGACGCGATTCCCGACGCGGGCGGCACGGTCGCCTCGATCGCATCGAGGCGAGGCGCGAGGTGATCGGTTCCGGGCGAACGGAGCAGATCGAAGTTCACGCGTTGGAAGAGTCGCTGGTTGCCGGCGCCCGCAGCGTCGACCGTCTCGTCCGAGAAGAACTGGCCGTGCACGAGCACTGCCGTCGCGCGGCGCCCGCTGCGCGTCTGCTGTGAGACGAGCGTCTGGATCTTCGCCGGGAAGGCGACGTCGGCGAAGGGCAGCTCGGGCTCGGCCGCCGAGCTGTCGATAATCGGCCGCGCGTACGCCGGATCGATCCCCGGCTGGTCGCTCGACTCCAGGCCGGTGATCAGGATGCCGTGGGCGTTCGGAGCGACGTCGAACTCGACCTTCGGCTGGAGCGGCCGCAGGTGCGTAACCTGCACGCCGCTCGGGCCCGTCCAGTAGGTGTTGTCCCCGAGGGGGGTCGGGCTCAAGGTCGGCTGGGAGCGATACCGGTCGACGACGAGGCCGGTCACCGGATCGGTATCGGTCGAAAGCCGCGTCACGCCGTTCGGCAGCGGCGGCGTCGTCGCCGGGGCAACGCTCGTGAGCGACCACATCGGGAGCCCGTAGAGCGCGAGCTCGGACATGGCCTTCTCGTCGTAGACGCCGACGATCCCGAGCCCGGCGAGGTAACCCTGCTTCGCCTGGACGAGCGCCTCGCCGATCGGGAGGCCGTCGCGCAGGCCTCGCGCAAGCCGGATGTTCAGCGCTTCCGCGTACGCGACCGTCACCGTGTCGCCGTAGCCGTAGCCGAGGTTCCCGGCGTACGCGGCCGCGCCTTTGCCGGCGAACGTCTGCGGCCAGTCTGTTGCGATTGTGCCGGCCACGGACGCGTCGCTTGCGGACAGCGCCGAATGGCAGCCCATGCTGAAGATCGCCGCGCGCTCGAGAGTCGCCGGCAGGTTGACGGCGGAGAAGAGGTCGGCGCCCGCAGCCGGCTGGAGCCGGTGATGATCCGCGTGACCGTTCATCCCGATCAGCCCGGTGCCCGGGGTGAGCGCCGTGCGGAGGGTGTCCCGAGTCCAGAGGTTGCCGATCAGCGGTGGGCTCGACTGAGGCTCCGGCGCGCCGACGATGTCCGCGAACGCGGCGGCGACGCCCGCCGCCCCGTCACGCAGGAAGTCGTAGCCGCTCGTCCGCGCGCTCGTCGGGTCGAGCACGCCGTCGAACAGGAGGAAGCGATCGAGCGTGCCCGTGATCTGCGCGGCGGACTCCACAAGCCGCCCGACGGCCAGCTGTGGGACGAACAGCTGCCGCTGGAGGTAGGGGATGGGATCCGTCGTCGCGTAGGGGTCGTCCGAGAGGACGCGGTGCTCGAAGAGGGCGCCGTAGAGATCGTCGCTGCGCGCGAAGGTGGAGGCGTAGTCGGCCTCGTTCGCGATCGTGGTCAGATCGTGTAGCCGTGCGAACGGCAGGGCCGTGTCGTTTCCGAGCAGCACGACGTTGCGCACCGACGGCCGGGCGGTCCGGATCGTGCGGAGGACGTCCGTGATCGCCCGGACGATCGCGTTGGCGCGCGCGGTGCTGCACGGCTGCTTGTTCCACTCGGTGTACGCGGTCCGCACGTCGGGGTCGTCCTGGAGCCGGATCAACGCGCTCGGATGGCCGATGACGCGCAGTTCGTCCAGGTGCGCCATCGAGAACCAGTCGACGACGCCCTGCCCCCCGGCCGCCGCGAGCTGCGGGCCGTTGGCCAGGAAGAGCGTGTCGGTGCCGACCGGGATCGTGGAGACGTTCACGCCGGTTGCCGAACCGAAGGAGAGCGTAGGGAGGCGGGGCTGGCAGGCCGGCGCCTGGCGCGGCGCCTCGGTCTCGACACGCAGCATGTATGGGTCGACGCTCGACGCGCCGTTGTAGCCCGTCACCTGCACCACGTACGAGCCCGGCTCGCCGTCGGAGATCGCGACTATCGCCTCGTCTTCGGTCGTCCGGAAGGCCGAGACGCCGAGCACCGGACGGTCGGACAGGAGCGTCAGGTCGTCGAGCGTCTCCGCCGGGAGCGCGTCGGTGAGATGGGTGATCGGAGCGCCTTCGTCGCCCAGCACCGGGGTCTCGAGGGGCGGCGCGGCGCCTGGTGCCACGAGCGGCTGCACGCCCTGAGGCCCGTAGACGACGAGGTCGTAATCCTCGGGAAGATGACTGAGGCGAATGGTGGTGCGGGTGCCCGCGGTCGACGGCACGTTCACACGGAAGAAGTCGGTGTCCGTGGCGCTCGTCAGGTACGAGAGGTACAGCGTCCGGGGGCCGAGGACCGGCGCCGTCGCGGGGTCGTTGTTCGGCTCGAACGTCTCCTGCACGTTCACAGGCGCGACCCGCGGTGGTCGGGGCGTGCCGCCCGCGGGTGCAACCGCGAGCTTCGGTGTCGCCGGGCCGAGTGTCGTGCCGGGCCTGACGTCGAAGTGGAAACGCTGGCCGCCGCCGACGGGCTGCTGCGTACGCAGCGTGTAGCGCGTGCCGCCGCCGAGAGCCGGCTGGACGCTCACGACGTCGAGTACGCTCGCGACCCCAGGTCCCACGCTCTCGATCCAGGGCGGTGTCTGGTCGATCCCGATCCAACCGCGCGGAAGGTCGACGGTGAACGTGAGGGCCGTGGATCCGGCGACCGTCAGGTCGGCTGCGAGGCTGACGGTCCCGCCGCCCGTTGCGACGCGCGCGAGCGCAGGCTGCGTGAGGTCGATGCGCTCCCACTCGACGGTCGCCCGGAAGAAGACGGCGAGGAGGTCGTTCAGCGTGATCCCGCTCGAGCTCGTGAAAATCGCCGCGACCTGTGCGAGCGTGTAGTTCGACGGCGGGTCGAGCACGGCGAGCAGCTGTGCGACGACGTAGTCGTTCGGGTCACGAAGGCTCGCGACGAGATCGGACAGCGTGAGCGACTGCTGAGCCGCGGGAGTGAGCGCCGCCACGAAATCGGCGATCGTCACGCCGGGCCGCAACTCCCCGAGGTGCTGGTCGAGCGTGTCCCCGGCGGGCGGGCACTGGACGAAGAGCGCCGTGCAGGAGGCGAGGCTCGAGATCGGGGTGTCGCCGAGCGGGGTGTCCCCCAGCGGCGTGTCGCCGAGCGGGGTGTCGCCGAGGGGCGTGTCGCCCAGGGGGGCACGGTTGAGGTTCGTGTCGCCGAGCGGGGTGTCGCCGAGCGGGGTGTCGCCGAGCGGTGTGTCGCCGAGCGGTGTGTCGCCGAGGGGCGTGTCGCCGAGCGGTGCGCCCTGGAGGCCGAGCGCCAGGACGCTCGTCGCGGAGCAGTTCGTCGCGGTGAGGGTGCACCACTGCTGCAGGCCGGGGTCGAGGGCAGTAGTCGCGAGGAGCTCCGAGAGCGTCACTCCGTTGCCCAGCGCGTACGCGAGCGCGTTCACGTCGCCGAGAGCGCTACGCGAGAGGTCGAGCTCGGCGAGCGTGATGTCGTCGCTTCCCTGGCCGTCCAGCACCGCTGGGCGCGGATTCAGCGCGAGCACGTCGCCCAGGCTCACGTTCTGAACAGCGCGATCGGCGAGCGCGGTGCCGAGGAGCACGCTGGGCCAGCCGCCGTCGCGAAGGAGCGGTAGCGACGACAGCGGCACGGTGCGCAGCTCCGCGAGGAGGCTGCCGAGGCCGAGACTCGTATCGCCCAGCGGCGTGTCCCCCAGGGGCGTATCGCCGAGTGGCGTGTCGCCGAGTGGCGTGTCGCCGAGCGGTGTGTCGCCGAGCGGCGCCGAGGCCGTGGTGCTCGGTGGCGCGAGGAGCGCCGACGTGGGCACGTCGTCGACCGCTATCTGCGCTAAGCCGGCTTTGGGCTCCGTAGGTGCCGCGGTGAACGAGGCGACGTCCACTGTGGACGTGTAGGTGACCACGAGCTTGGGGCGGAGAGCGGGGTCCGCTTCGCGCGAGTAGTAGCGCAGGTAATACGCCTGCTGGAGTTGGCCGTTCTGGCAGCTGACGGTGGTCGGCGTCCCGCAGGCCTGGCTCCAGACCTGCATCGACAAGCTGCCCACTCCGGCCTCGGCGGCGACCGCGTCTGCGAACGATCGTGCGTGTCCGGCCGGGGCGGTGAAGGAGCGGACGGCCGGGCCGCCGCTGTTCGCGCCGCAATTGTTGTTGAAGGCGTTCCCGATGCCGAGTACGTCGAGCGAGCTGGAGAGCGGCACGCCGTTGATCGTCGGCTCGACCAACGGAGGTCCTGCCGAGCCGGGGAGGATGCCGTCGGCGGGCCTCGAGTCCCAGGTGACCAGCTCGTCCCAGGCGTTGCTGTTCAGGCGAATCGCGTAGTGCGAGGGATCGCCGTCCTGCGCGAAGCCGCCGGCGACGGTCAGGTCGAGCCTCGCGTCGGTCACCTGCACCCCGGCCGGAAGCGACGAGAGAGCAAACCGCAGCAGCCCGTACGAGGGGCCGGGGCCGCGACCGCAGTAGCTGTTTGCGCCGGCGTAGACGTCGAAGGTGGTCTCGGCGCCGTGTGCCGTGCCGGGGTCGCCGGCCCGCACGTAGGTGTCGGCGACGGGCTCGAGCGTCACCACTGTCTCCGAGACCCGGCTGCCCCAGTCCGCGAACGAGTTGCGCTGCGTCGTGGTCGCGTTCGTGATCGGAACCCGTGCCGTCCCGTCGGCGCGCGCGGTCCAGAGGTTGAACGTCAGGCCGCCGGTGACTTCGCGGGTGAAGACGATGTGGCTGCCGTCGGGCGACCAGGCGGGGTCGGCGTCATAGTTGCCGGCGCTGGTGACATCGACGGGGCTGGTGCCGTCCACATTCATGCTCCAGACCGAGGTCGGTCCGCTGCGCTCGCTGACGAACAGCAGCCTGCTGCCGTCGGGGGACCAGTCGGGATCGGCGTCCAGCCCGCCGCTCGCGGTCAGCTTTTGCTGACCCGTGCCGTCGGCGTTCATGACCCAGATCTCCCTGTCGCCGGTGCGGCTCGAGTCGAAGGCGAGCCTCGTGCCGTCGGGGCTCCAGGTCGCGCTGACGTCGTCGCCCAACGGCTCGTTCGTCAGGTTGGCCTGGCCGGTGCCGTCGGCGTTCATGACCCAGATGTCGTAGCTGCCGCCGGGCCGGTCGCTCTCGAACGCGATCTTCGTTCCGTCCGGCGAGAAGGCCGGCGCGCGGTTCGTGCCCAGCGACGTCAGCACCTGCTTGTTCGAGCCGTTGCTGTTCATCAGCCAGATCTGGCCGCCGCTCTCCCACGCGATCCGGCTGCCGTCGGGCGAGAGGGACGGCCGGGTGTCAACCGACGCCGAGGTCGTGAGTCGCGTGATCTCCGTGCCGTCGGGATTCATCGCGTAAATGTCGGCGTTGCCGTTGCGATCGCTCTCGAACACGATTCGGCTGGGCGACGTGTTGTCGATCGTGACGGCGTTTCCAACGGTGGTGGTGTGGCCCGCGGCGTCGTGCGCAACCGCGTAGAGCGTGCCGCCGACGATCCCCGTGTTCGCAACCTCCGTGCTGTCGAACGTCGCCGTGTACGGCGGCTCCGTGTCGGTGCCGAGCTCGACAAAGGGGAGCGCGCCGCCGAAGTAGCGGAAGTCCACGCCGGTGACGCCGACGTTGTCGGAGGCTTCCGCGCTGACGGACACCGTGCCGCGGACGACCGTTCCGGCCGCGGGGGCGGTGACGTCGACGGTAGGCGCGACGACATCCCCGGCGGCGAGCACGAGATCGGCCCAGTTGTTGCTCGGGTCGAGCAGGTTGGGCCCGGGTGCAGCTACGAAAGCGCCTGACGAGCTCTGGGAGTACTGGAAATCGATTCCGAGCGTCTGGCCTGTCGAAGCGCAGATGTCGTGTTCCGGGTCCGCGGAGCAGAGCGGGTGTCGATGCTCGAACATCTGTTCGTCGGAGCTCGTTCCGGCGGCGACGGTGTCGCCCGTGCCGGCGTCGCCCAGGTCGCTGACGTGGCTCCCCGGCCCGGCCGGGTTCCAGAAGAAGTCCTCACCTCCGCCGCCGACGGCCGCGAGCCAGGCGTCGTCGCCCAGCTCCTTGACGCCGTCGTGGTTGTTGTCGAAGAAGACAGCGAACTCGGGCGCGAGGCCGGGGCTGGGGTCCTGCACGACGACTCCGACATAGAGATCGGTCGTCGTGTGGACGAAGCGCACAGTTGCATTCCCGAACGATCCAAGGTCGACGCTGTACGGCGTCGAATCCGCCCATTCGGCGGGGGAGACCACACCGTCGATGGTCGGCGGCGGCGTCGTCGCCGCCGATCCCGCCACGAAGGTTCCGCCGCCGTGTGCCTGGGCGACGCCCGGCAGTGTCGACGAGGCCGTCAGTAACGCGAGGCACGCGAGAAACAACCGCCCGCTCGCCCGTGGCGAGACGCCGCGGATCCGCCGAACAGCCCCCATCGCCAGCCGACACTAGACCTGTATCGCGGTCGATACAAGATCTGCGTAAAAGAATGGACAAAGTGCTTCGAAAACGGTGCAATGCTCTTTTGAATGACCGAGTCGGCCGCGGCCCAGCGCGCGGATCTCGTCCCCTACCTGCCTCGGCTCGTGCGCGCGTGGAGCATGGAGCGGGACGCGCCGCGGGCGCGGAGCCTCGACGGGACCCTGGTCTCGGTCGACATCTCCGGCTTCACGGCCCTCTCGGAGGAGCTCGCCGAGAAGGGCCGGGAAGGCGCCGAGGAGCTCGTGCGCACCATCTCAGCGATCTTCGCCGGCCTGATCGAGGTCACGGAGCGGCATGGCGGGGACGTCCTGAAGTTCCGGGGCGACGCACTGCTCCTGCTCTTCGTCGGCGACGCGCATGCATCCAGGGCGTGCGGGGCGGCGTCGGACATGCAATGGACGATCGAGCAGACGGACGCCGAGCTGCGAATGTCAGCCGGGGTCCACAGCGGCGCGGTCTACGCGTTCCTGGTTGAGCGCCCGCACCGTGAGCTTCTGATTGCCGGGCCGGCGGCGACGCGGGTCTTCGAGCTCGAGGACCAGGCGGAGGCCTCCGAGATCGTCGTCAGCGCGGAAACCGCGGCCGCGGTCGAGCAGTCGTGGCTGCTCGAGGCGAGCGGTGGAACCCGGCTGTTGCGCAGGCTCGATCCGTCGAGGAGCGACGTACCTCCGCCCCAGGACGTTCCGGGCGAGCGGCTCGACCGGTACGTTCCAGTTTCGCTGCGCGACCACCTTGCGGTCGCGAGCGACGAGGCCGAGCACCGCACCGTCTCGGTCGCGTTCGTCAGGTTCGCGGGCACCGACGCGCTGCTCGCCGACCACGGGCCGCAGGCGCTCCTCGATCGCCTAGACGAAGTCGCCGCAGCCGTCGAGCGCGCCTGTCAAACATATGGAGTGACCTGGTTGGAGTCCGACATCGACGTCGGCGCCGTCAAGCTCTATCTGACCGCGGGAGCGCCCTCGAGCACCGGCGACGAAGCAGAAGGCATGCTGCGTGCGCTCCGCGACGTCATCGAGGCCTGCCCGGCGGTGTCGCTCAGCGCCGGCACGCACCGCGGCCACGTCTTTACCGGCGACATCGGCTCGGTGACCAGGCGCACGTACGCCGTCATGGGCGACACGGTCAATCTCGCCGCGAGGCTGACCGCGCGCGCCGGGGAGCGCGAAATCCTGGCCACCGAGGACATCCTCGACGCCGCGCGCACGCTGTACGCGAGCGAGCGTGAACCGCTGCTCGTGAAGGGGAAGGCGCGCGCAGTCATCGCCCACCACGTCGGAATGCCGACGGGGCATCGGGAGCCCGCGCCCGGCGACGAGACGCCCTTTGTCGGCCGCGCCACGGAGGTCGCGGCGATCGGGGATGCGATCGACGCCGCTCGCATGCGGCAGTTCAGGCTCGTGGAGATTGTCGGCGATCCGGGCATGGGCAAATCGCGTCTCGTCGCCGTCACACGGACGAACGCGGTCGGCCTCGCCGAGGTGACCCTCACCGGCGAGCAGTACGCCCGTACGGTGCCCTACGGCGCCTGGCGGAATGCGCTGCGCCAGCTCGTCGGCATCACTCCCGAGCGGTCGCGTGAGGACGCAGGCGCGCAGCTGCGGGCGTTCGTGAGCGCGACCATGCCCGATCTCGCGCCGTGGCTCCCGCTCCTATCGGGCCCGTTCGATGCCGAGGTGGCGTCCACGCCGGACGTCGACGCCCTCGACGCCGAGCAGAGCCATGTGCGTCTGAAGGCGACCGTGACGACCTTTCTCGAGCGGATGCTGATGATGCCGACGTTGATCGTCGTCGAAGACTCGCACTGGCTCGACGATGCCTCACGCCTGCTCTTGGAGCAGATCGCGGCCTCGCCGACGCCGCGTCCCTGGCTGCTGCTTGTCACCACGCGGCCCGGGGGCGACTCCCTGGTCGCGACGGTGGACTCGGGCCAGCGGCTGGAGCTCGCTCCGCTCGACCCTCGCAGCGCGGGAGAGCTCGCGCTCGCTGTCGCCGCCGAGCACGCCCTCTCCGAGGACGCGGTGCAGGCCGTCGCGCTGCGTGCAGGAGGCAACCCGCTCTTCCTGCGTGAGCTCGTCGCTGCCGCGCGCGAGGGCTTGTCCGGCGACCTCCCGGAGTCGGTCGAGACGCTGCTGACCACGCGCATCGACACGCTCGCTCCCGTCGACCGCGTGCTGTTGCGCTACGCAGCCGTCGTGGGCCGGTCGTTCCATCTCGACCTGGTCGGCGAGATCCTCGCGGACGAGGTGCCCGGCGGCGACGACATCGAACGCTGGGAGGCGCTCGCCGAATTCGTCGAGAGCGTCGGCAGCGGCGAGTTCGCATTCCGCCACGATCTCGTCCGCCAGACTGCCTATGCGGGGCTCTCGTACAGGAGGCGTCGTGAGATCCACCGGCGCGTCGGGCTCGCGCTCGAGCGGCGCGCGGCCGGCCGCGCCGAGGAGGAGGCGGCGATCCTCTCGCTCCACTTCCTCGAGGCGGGCGACGGCGAGCGGGCCTGGCAGTGGTCGGTCGCCGCCGCCGAGCGCGCGGCCGTCGGGTTCGCAAACGTCGTCGCCGCCGAGCTCTACGAGCGTGCGCTCGCCGCCGCCGACCTGCATCCTGTCTCTCGAGCCGACCGAGCGCGCGTGCTGGAGGCGCTCGGCGACATGCGTGAGCGCTTCGCCGAGTACGAGGGCGCCCTCGACGCCTACACGAAGGCGGGCGACCTTCTCGTCGAGCCGCTCGACCGTGCTCGCGTCGTGGCGCGGACCGCGCGCTGCCTGGACCGCGAAGGGCGCTATGACGAGGCGGTCGAGGCGTTCGGCGCGGCCCGCGCGCTGATCGGGGCCGACGAAGAAGGCGCTGCCGGCCTGGAGACGAGGGCCACGATCGAGATCGGCCTCGCAAGTGTCGCCTACCGCCGCGCGGCATATCGCGAGGCGATCGAGCACGCGAAAGACGCGGCCGACCTGGCGGAACGGGCTTCCCTCCCCGGCCTGCTCGCCAACGCGCTCGTCGTCGCGGGCGTCGCCCACACGGACGTCGGCCACGGGGAGGCCGTCCCGCTGCTCGAACGGGCGATCGCGATCAGCGCGGAGCACGGCCTGCACCGGATCCGCGGCGCGGCACTCAACAACCTCGGCATCTATCACTACTCGGAAGGACGCTGGGACGACGCGGTCGATTCCTATCGCGCCAGCCGGGAGGCGAAGCTCCACGCCGGCGATCCGCTCGGGGCGGCCGTGCAGGAGAACAACGTGGCGGAGGTTCTCTCCGACCAGGGCCGGCTCGACGAGGCAGAGCTCCTCTTCCGGAACATCGTGCGCGTCAGCCGCGCAGCGCACTTTCCGATCGGCGCGGCCCTCGGCACCGGCAATCTCGGCAGGCTGGCCGCCCGGGCCGGACGCTTCGCCGAGGCACACGAGCTCCTGGACGAGGCTTCGCTCGCGTTCGCCGAGCTCAACACCGGCCGCTACGTCAACGAGACCGCCGCTCGCCGGGCTGAGTGCTTCGTGCTCGAGGGTCGCTACTCCGAAGCGCTCGAGATCGCCTCCGCGCTCGTCAAGGCCGCTCGGGACACGCCGTTCGGCGGGCTCGAGGCGCTCGTCGAGCGCACGATCGGGCTTGCATTCCACCAGGCTCGCCGGCCCGATGCGGGGACGCCCCACCTGCTCGAGAGCCTGCGCATCGGGCGCGAGCTCCGAGCCGTCTACGAGGTTGCGCTCACGCTGCGTGCGCTCGCCGATACGAAGGCGCCGGAGGCCGATTCTCACCGTGAGGAGAGCGACGAGATCCTGGCTCGGCTCGGCGTCGTTTCCGTCCCGAAGACCCCCCTCCCATAGCTCCGGCCGCGGTTCGCCGGGCGGCGACCGCCGCAACGTTGCGTTGCACGAAATCGGCACCGGCTCGGTTGACCCTCCCGGCAGTATGTGTAACGCTCGATTCGGTTTCGACAGCTTTTTCCTCAGCGCACCGAATTGGCGAGCGGTGCGACCCCCGACACCGAGGAGCGATATGACCATTCTGCGGTCGAACTTTCGAATGACTTTGCGCGCCGTCGCCGCCCTGGCGGTCGCATGCGTGTTCCTCGGCGGCGCCGGCACAGGCGCAGCCGACGACATCACGAATCCGAACCCGTGTCCGTCGCCCGACAAGGCGAAGCGGTTCTGCGTCACCGTCTCCGACACCGACGGGGTCTCCCGGACGCTCGCGGCGGCGACTCCGTTCTACATGGAGTACGTGGTCACGGTCAGGAGCACCGAGAAGAGCCGGTCGCTCACACACCCGACGATGAAGGCCACGCTGGTCGACTTGTTCGCCAACGACGTGACGGCGCCCACCACGGCGATCCTCAAGCGGACGACGATCGATTCCACCACCACCTGCACCGGCCTGGCGTCGGACGGAACGATCAGCTGCAACCTGCCGAAGCTGACGCCGGGCGCCGTCTGGGTCGCGCGCTTTCTCCTGACCACCGCGACGACCGCGAACGCGCTGGCCACCCGGCTGACCGCACGCGTCTCCGTCGACGAGCGCGAGAGCGACAGCATCGATCCGAGGGACCCGAACCAGGAGGTCCGAGAGGCCGTGAACCCGACCGTCTACGCCGCGGGCAACTCCGCCGGGACGATCATCCCGAGCGGAGTCGAAGGCGACCGGCACTTCAGCCTGCCCACGAGCCTCTCATCGCTCGAGCTCGAATCGGACGGCTCGCTGGCCTTCTCTGCGTTCATCACGGACTTCGCGAACGATAAAGCTCGTTGCTTCTCGAATGTCCCGTGCCTGCCCCAGACCAGCCAGTCGACCGTCGGCAGTGGCTCGCTGGTCGGTGCGATCCAGTGGATTCGCCAGATCCTCAATCCGCCGGGCTCGGTCAAGTCCGACGACATCGAGGCGATCCACCGCTACGACGGGGTCACCGTGACCGCGAACGCGGCAACGAACACGTTCTCCACGCCGAAGACGTTCGTGAACATCGACGGCGTGCGGCTCAGCTCGACCGGGAACGTGCCCGCACCGCTGAAGGCCGGCACCGACTACTTCGTGGTCAACCCGACGGCGGCGTCCTTCCAGGTCGCAAAGACGGCGGGCGGCAACCCGATCGACCTGACCAGTGCGGGAACCGGGACGATCACCGCAGAGCGGATCCGGGTGATCGGCGACACCGCCGACGAGCGGGCGACCACCTGCGCGGAGACGCTGACCAAGGTGCCCTCGATCTTCGGCACGCCGAACAGCG
>DATFQE010000139.1:0-31377 GCA_035264445.1 Gaiellaceae bacterium
GGATCCGCAGCTCGATCTGCGAGTAGTCGGCCGACAGGAGCTTCATCCCCGGCTCGGCGACGAACGCAGAGCGGATCTCGCGCCCGAGCTCGGTGCGAATCGGGATCGCCTGCAGGTTCGGGTTCGACGTCGAGAGCCGCCCCGTCGACGCGACCGCCTGGTTGATCGTCGTGTGCAGGCGACCGTCGCTTTCGGAGATCAGGCTCGGCAGCGGCCCGAGATAGGTGTTCAGGAGCTTCGAGTACTCGCGCCACTCCTCGATCACGCCGACGAGCTCGTGCTCGCCGCGGATCGTGCGGAGGACGCGCGTGTCCGTCGAGTAGCCCGTCTTGCCCTTCCGCCCCGGGGTCAGGCCGAGCTTCTCGAACAGGATCCGCCCGACCTGGGGCGTGGAGCCGAGCACGAACTCCTCCCCCGCGAGCTCGTACGCGCGTGCCTCGAGCTCCTCGACGCGGTCGGCGAGCCGCGCCGTGATCTCGCCCATCCGGTACGTGTCGATCTTGACGCCCACGTCCTCCATCGCAGCGAGCACCTCGGTCAGCGGCAGCTCGATCTCGCGGTAGAGCCGCTCGGCACCGCGCTCTCCCAGCCGCTCGCGCATCCGGCCGATCAGCCGCCGCGGCAGCTCGGCGCGCCGCACGAGCGCGGTCGTCTCCTCCTCGGCCGGCGGGTCGAGCAGGACGTCGACCCCGTACTCCGCGGCGAGATCGTCGAGCTCGTACGTCGCGCGGCCCGGCTCGATCAGGTAGGCCGCGAGGAGCGTGTCGTCCGCCACCGCCGGCACCCGCTGGGCCTTGGCGTCGTGGACGACCAGCTCGCCCTCGATCCGAGTCGGAGCGGCCCCCACGACGACCTCGTCCTCCGTCGCCAGGGCAGCGCGACCCTCGTCGACCGCGTATCCGGCGGGGCCGGGCGGCACGACGAGCACGCCCTCGCGCCAGGACACCGAAACACCCTCGACGACGACCTCCGCGGCGGGCAGCGCCGCGTCGAGCTCGTCCACGCGGTTCAGCAGTGCTCTGAACTCGAAGCGGCGGAAGATCTCACGGAGCTGCGAGCGGTCGGGCGGCGAGAGCACGATCTCGGCCGGGTCGAACTCGATGTCCAGGTCGCGACGCATCGTCGCGAGGAGCTTCGACTGCCGAGCCCCCTCCGCGTGCTCGCGGATCGCCTTCGACCGCGCGGGCGTCAGCTCGTCGGCGTGCGCGATCACCTCCTCCAGCGACCCGTATTGCGCGATCAGCTGCCCCGCGGTCTTGTCGCCGATCCCCGGGATGCCCGGGATGTTGTCCGAGGCGTCGCCCTTGAGCCCGATGAAGTCGGGCACCTGGTCCGGGCGGATCCCGTAGCGCGCCTCGACCCGCTCTGGCGTGTACACGTGGACGTCGGAGACGCCGCGCGGCGTCATCATCAGCGCGACGTTGTCCGAGACGAGCTGGAAGGCGTCGCGATCGGTCGAGACGACCGTCGTCTTCACGCCGGCCTCGTCCGCGCGCGTGGCGAGCGTCGCGATCACGTCGTCCGCCTCCCAGCCCTCGAACTCGAGGTTGCGGTAGCCGAACGCCTCGACGATCGGCCGGAAGTGCGGGAACTGCTCGCGCAGGAGGTCGGGCATCGGCCGCCGGTCGACCTTGTAGGTCTCGGAGACCTCGTGCCGGTGAACGGGCCGCGTGTCCCAGGCGACCGCGACCCCTTTCGGCCGGTAGTCCGAGAGGAGCTTGAAGAGCATGTTCGTGAAGCCGAGCAGCGCGTTCGTGGAGAAACCCTCGCTCGTCGCGAGCTCCTCGGGCAGCGCGAAGAAGGCGCGGTACGCCAGGTTGTTGCCGTCGACGAGAAAGAGCTCGGACTCGCGGACGGGGCCGTCGTCGAGCTGGAGCTCCGCGCCGGTAAGCGTCTTCGGGCTCATGGCGCAACGGTAACGATGGGAGGCGCGCCTGGGAGAATGACGCGAGCGTGCCGCGGCTGCCGTTGCTCACGGGCTCTCGTGTTGTCGTCGTCAATGCCCCCGACAACGCCGTGGTCGTCCGTCCGCCGCCGCCGGTGGAGCCGATCGCGGACGTCGCGGCGGCGGTCGTCGACGCGCTCCGCTTCCCGCTCGCGGGCCCCCCGCTCGAGGAGGCGGCCCCGCGCAACGGGCGCGCGACGATCGTCGTCGAGCCGCCCGCGCTTCCGCTTCCAGGCGCGCCCCGGGACCCGCGTCAGACCGCAACCGCGGCCGCGGTCGGCGAGCTCGAGGGCCTGGGGATCCCGACGCAGCGCCAGACCCTCCTCGTTGCCGGGGGCCTCGCGCGCCGCGCGGGGCGGGCGGAGCTCGAGCTGCTCGTCTCGCCGGAGTTCGCGCGCCGGTTCCACGGACGGGTCGTCGTGCACGACGCCGAGAGCCCGGACCTCGTCCACCTCGGCGACGAAGGGCGCGTCCCGCTCCGCATCAACCCGGCAATCGTCGACACCGACATCGTCCTCACGGTCACCGCGGCCGAGACGGTGCTTCACGGCGGACCGGCTGCTCTTCTCGCCGCCGGCGGCCCGGAGGCCCTCCGGGCGGCCGGGACGTACTCGTTGCTCGAGACGGCCGCCTCGCAGGGCTGGCGCCTGGCGGTCGCGCTCGAGAGGGCGGTCGCGGCACGGGTCGCGACGATCGGCGTCTCGCTCGCGCTCAACAATCCGGTCGCGGCGGGCGCGCTGCACGGGTACCCGCACGACCCCGACGCGCTCGAGCGCGTCCTGCGCCTTCCCGGCCGGCGAGTGTTCTCCGCGCTGCCCGGCGCGATCCGGCAGCGAGTGCTGCAGACGATCCCGCGCCAGCTGACGGCGACCGCCGCCTTCGCGGGTCGGCCTTCGGTCGCCCACGCGGAGGCGCTGCTCCGCGCGGTGGAGTCGCGGTCGGCGGAGCTGGAACGACCCCTCGACACCGTGGTGCTCGGGATCCCGCTCATGACGTACCACCTCCCGCGTGAAGCGCCGAACCCGCTCCTCGTTGCCGGCCTGGGCCTCGGCCTCGCGCTCCGGCTCTGGCGGGAATCGCCGCCGGTCGCCGACGGCGGCACGCTCATCCTCGTCCACCCCTTCCGCCGCCGGTTCCCGCATCCGACACAGGTGCCCTACCGGGCGCTCTTCGGCGCGTTACGCACCGGGGTCAGGAACCCCGACGAGCTTGCCGACGCCGAGCGCGAGGCCGCCGCGGACCCGAGGGCGATCGCCGCCTACCGGGACGGCCGCTCGTGCCACCCGCTGCTCCCGTTCGTCGACTGGAGCGGTTGCGCGCCCGCGCTCTCCCGGCTGGGCGCCGTCCTCGTCGCCGGCTGCCGCGACGCCACGGCCGCCCGCCTGCTCGGCTTCGTCCCGACGCACGGGATCGGCGCCGCGCTGGCCATGGCCCGAGGCCGCTCGCCGGCGGACGCGCGCACGGGCTTCGTGCTCTCCCCCCCGTACTTCCCGCTTCGTGTCCGTCGAGGCTAATCGATGCCGAGGTAGGCCTTCTGGACCTGCTCGTTCTCGCGGAGGTTCTTCGCGTCGTCCGCGAGTGCGATCCGCCCGGTCTCGAGCACGTAGCCGCGATGCGCCGTGTCGAGCGCCATGAGGGCGTTCTGCTCGACGAGCAGGATCGGAGTCCCCTGCTCGTTGATCTCGCGGACGATCTCGAAGATCCGCTCCACGAAGATCGGCGCGAGACCCATCGACGGCTCGTCGAGCAGCAGGAGCTTCGGCTTGGCCATCAGCGCCCGCCCCATCGCGCACATCTGCTGCTCGCCGCCGGACATCGTCCCCGCCTTTTGGTGCTCGCGCTCGGCGAGGCGCGGGAAGAGCGAGTAGACGCGATCCAGGTCCTCCTTGAAGGAGGCGCGGTCGGAGCGCTGGAACGCACCCATCTCGAGGTTCTCGCGTACGCTCATGCGGGAGAAGAGCTTGCGTCCCTCGGGCGACTGCGAGATGCCCATCTTCACGATCCGGTGCGGCGCCTCGCTCGTGATGTCGCGGCCGGCGAACTCGATCCGGCCGCGGCGCGGATGGTTGAGACCGTTGATCGACCGCAGCGTCGTCGACTTGCCGGCACCGTTCGCGCCGATCAGCGTCACGATCTCGCCCTCGCGCACCTCGATGCTGATGCCCTTGAGCGCGTGGATCGCCCCGTAGAACGTGTGGATGTCGTCGAGCCGCAGGATCACCCCGCCGCCGTTCTTCTTCGCTCCCTCGCTCACTCGTTCCCCGTCCTGCCGAGATACGCCTCGATCACGCGCTCGTCCTGCTGGACCTCCGCGGGCGAGCCCTCGGCGATCTTCTCGCCGTAGTCGAGCACGGTCACGCGGTCGGAGATGTTCATCACGACCTTCATGTCGTGCTCGATCATCAGCACGGTGAGCCCCTCGTCCTGACGCAGCCGGCCGACGAACTCGGTGAACGCGGCCGTCTCCTGCGGGTTCATCCCGGCCGTCGGCTCGTCCAGGAGCAGGAGCTTCGGCTGGGTCGCCAGCGCGCGTGCCACCTCGAGCCGGCGCTGGTCGCCGTACGGAAGCTCACGGGCGATGATGTCGTCACGGCCGCGCAGGCCGCTGAACCGCAGCAGCTCGCGGGCGCGCTCGGTCGCCTGCCGCTCCTCCCGTCGCACGCGCGGGACGCCGAAGATGGAGCCGAGGATCCCGCCCTTGAGGCGAGCGTGCATTCCGACCAGCACGTTCTCGAGCGCGGTCATCTGCTCGAAGAGACGGATGTTCTGGAACGTCCGGCCGACGCCGAGCTCGGTGATCGCGTGCGGAGGCTTGTCGGTGACTTCCTTGCCGTCGAAGATGACCTTTCCCGATGTCGGGGTGTAGACGCCCGTCAGCATGTTGAAGAAGGTCGTCTTGCCGGCGCCGTTCGGGCCGATCAGGCTGACGATCGAGCGAGTCGGGATCGTGAAGTCGACGTCGTTGACGGCGACGAGCCCGCCGAACTCCTTGCGCACCTCCTCGGCGACGAGGATCGGTTCCTCGGCGACAGCCGCTTCGGCCGCGGCGGCGCTCATCGCGACACCTCGTACAGCGACTCGTCGTGAACGCCCTCTTCGAGCTCGCGCTTGCGCCGTCGCTCCGGGATCAGGCCCGTCGGGCGGAAGAGCATCATCAGCACGATGATCGTCCCGTAGATCCCGAACTGGTACTTCGCGATCTCGAAGTTCGTCCCGGCGGCCTCGTTGAACTTGCTGCCGATGACCGCGAGCCCTTCCACGTTGAGCCAGCCGAGGATGAGACCGCCGGCGACCACCCCCCAGACGCTCCCCATGCCGCCGAGGATGACCATGCATAAGAGAAAGATCGAGATGTTGAAGTAGAAGTCGCTCGGGAACGCGCCGCTCTTGAAGCTCGCGTAGTAGGCGCCGGCGACCCCGCCGAAGAAGGCCCCGATCGCGTACGCCCACGTCTTGGTCCGCATCAGCGGGATCCCCATCGCCGCAGCCGCGGTCTCGTCCTCGCGGATCGCGATCCACGCGCGGCCGAGGCGCGAGTCACGGAGGCGTACCGAGCAGAAGACGGTGATCAGCAGCAGCGCGAGGATCGTCCAGTAGAAGAGCCGTTCGCGCTGGAACGACGCCTGGTACGACTCAGGCAGCCCGAAGGTGTCGCTCAGCGTGCTGCCGAAGCCGGGCGAGTCGATCGGGTTGATGCCGAACGTGCCGTTCGTGAGGTTGAAGCCGCCGAAGTCGTCGCCGTTGCGGACGACCTGGGGGACGATCTCGCCGAAGCCGAGCGTCACGATCGCGAGGTAGTCGCCCCGCAGACGCAGCGTCGGCAGGCCGATCAGGATCCCGGTGACGGCGGTGAAGGCGCCCGCGATCAGGAACGCCAGCCAGAGCGAGACGTGGATGCCGTTGACATCGGAGGAGATCCCCGACGAGCCGAGGTGGAGCTTGACCTGCTCGAACTGGCCGGACGCGAGCCAGCCCGCGGTGTACGCGCCGGCCGCGTAGAAGGCGACGTAGCCGAGATCGAGGAGCCCGCTGTAGCCGACGACGATGTTCAGGCCCACGGCCATCATCGTGAACACGAGGATGATCACGACGGAGCCGAGCTGCGGGAAGAAGTCGCCGATCTCGCCGAGGCCGCGGAGATCCTGGTAGATGAACGGATAGAGCAACGCGCCCACGAGCACGATCAGGAGCGGGATCGGCCGGCGGATCGGCTCCGGAATCGACTGCCACGTCTGCTGCACGGCGCTCAGGCCGGTAACCGCCCCCTGGCTGCGCTTGCGCTCGTCGTCTCGCGGCTCGGTCATGCTCGGTCGGAGGTCTGCTCGCCGAGCAGGCCCTGGGGTCGGAAGACGAGGATCGCGATCAGGACGCCGAAGATGATCGAGCGGGTCCAGTCGCTACCCGGCGTGAACCACGACAGACCCTCGTTGAACGCCTGGATCAATCCGATCGTGACCGCGCCGAGGACTGCGCCGCTGAGGTTGCCGATGCCGCCGAGCACGGCGGCGGTGAACGCGATCAGCCCGAGCTCGAAGCCGGAGTCGTAGCGGATGTTGAACTGGAGCAGGAAGAGCAGGCCGCCAACGCCGGCCAACCCGCCGGCCAGCGCGAAGGTGAACGAGATCGTCCGGTTGACGTCGATCCCGACCATCGCGGCCGCGTCGGGATCCTGCGCGGTCGCACGCATCGCCTTCCCCTGGCGCGTCGACTGCACCAGCCAGCTGAGGGCCATGAGCACGGGCACCGTCACGAGGATCACGGCGAACTTGTTCCACTGGTAGTGGACGCCGCCGATCGCGAACACGTCCGTACGCGGGATCAGCTCGGGCACGCGCCGGAAGTTCACGTCGTAAATCGCGAGCGCGATGTTCTGGACGATGAACGACATGCCGACCGCGGTGATCAGGAGCGCCAGGCGGGGCGCCTTGAGCAGCGGGTGGTAGGCGACTCGCTCGATGACGGTGTTCACGGTGGCGCCGAACGCGGTGACGGCGAGGAGCGTGGCACCGAGGCCGACGATGACCATGATCGTCGACGATTCCTCGGTCAGCTTGAAGACGCTCAGGATCATCGTGCTGGCGAACAGCCCGGTGAGCGCGAAGACGTCGCCGTGGGCGAAGTTGATCAGCTGGAGGATGCCGTAGACGAGCGTGTAGCCGAGCGCCACGAGCGCGTAAACCAGGCCCGTCGTGAGACCGATCAGGAAGACCGTGAAGAAGTCCTGCGGGTCCTTGATCAGGTTGATCAGGAGCCAGACGCCGACGATGCCGACGAAGACCAGGCCGACCGAGGAGAGGGCGCTCGGGCGCGCGCCCCGCAGCACGCCCTCGAACGGGCCGCGCTGCTGGTTGCTTTCTCTCGTCGCCACCGGCGCGATCGTAAGCGGTCGGGGGGCGAGAGCCAAGCCCTCGCCCCCCGCACCGCCCGGGTTTAGCCCGCCGCTTCCTGGCGGGCCGCGTCGATCAGGTTGGCCTCCGGCGTGGCCGTCTTCAGCGTCGTCAGCTTGTTCGTGCCCTTGTAGACCGTGAACGTCAGCACCGCGCCGCTCGCGCCGGTGACGTCGCCGTTCTCGTTGAACTCGAACCCGCCGATGTAGCCGTCCTTGACCTTCAGCTTGAAGGCCTCGTCGATGATGCTCTGGCGCTTTCCGTCCGAGTTCGCGATCGCCTGCAGCACGACGTCCGCGGCCTGGACCGCGAGGATCGCGTACGGGTCGACCGGCTTGCCCTTGAGGACCTCGGACTGGAACTTCTTCGCGAACTCGCCGCCCTTGCCCTTGAACTGGTCGACCGGCGCGCCGGCCACCGTGAAGAAGGCGTCCTTGGCCTTCGCCGTTCCGCCCTCGGAGGGCTGGAAGACGGCGTCCGTCGCGAAGCCGTCAGGCAGGTACAGCCCGACCTTGCCGTTGTTCGCCCCGAGCACCGCGACCTTGTCGTTGATCAGCTGGCCGGCGTTCTCGTCGATCAGGCCGCCGACGAAGACCGCGTCGGGATTCGTGCCCTTGATCTTCGTGAACAGGGCCTCGAAGTTCGCCGACTTCGGCTCGTACGCGGCGAAGCCGACGACCGTGATCCCGGCCGCCTCGGCTGCGCCCTTCGTGTTCTTCGCGACGCCGAGGCCGTACGCCTCCTTGTCGTTGAGGATGTAGAGCCGCTTGACGCCCTGCTCCTTCATCAGCTGCGCGAGGACGGCGCCCTGGTTCGGGTCGCTCGGCGCCACGCGTGCGTAGTTGCGCTTGCCGCTCGGGTAGTACTTCTCGGGCTCGTTGCCCGCGCACGGCTCGGTGAGGCAGCCGTAGGTGTTCGCCGGCGAGACCATGAGCAGACCGCCGCCCGGTGCCTGGTTCAACACCGGGATCTCGATCGCGGCGCAACCGGAGTTGAACGTCCCGATCACGGCCCCGACGCTCTCGTTCTGCGCGTACGCCTGGGCGTTCTGGCTGCACTTACCGGAGTCCCACTTGCCGGCCTGGGCCGTCGCATCGTCGCAGTCCTGGTAAGCGACCTTGTAGTCCCCGGCCTTCCAGCCCTGCTCCTCGAGCAGAAGCCGGATCGCGCCGGACATCTGCGTCGTCTGCAGGCGCGAGCCGCCCTGACGCGGCAGGTCGCTTGCGACGAGGATGTCAGGGTCGCCGTCGCCCTTGTACTCGAGCGCCCGGCACGAGGAGGACGGAAGCGCGGTCACATTGCCGCCGCCGCCGCCGCCGCCACCGCCCGAATCGCCTTCGTCGTCGTCGCCGCCGCAGCCCGCAGCAGCCAGCGCAAGCGCTGCGACCACGAGAATCAGCAGGCCGATAAACCGTCGTTCCTTCAACAGGTGTTCCTCCTCTGGGTCGCCGTCTTTCGGTCGTACGCCATTCGTCGCCCGCCGAAGGTCTCCCTTCGGTCGGGTGCAAGTATCCGCACGCACGCCCACCGTCGCAAGCAGGAACCGCGCGAGCGAGTCATGCCGAAGGTGGGAATCGAACCCACACGCCCCGAAGGGCACCGGATTTTGAGTCCGGCGCGTCTACCAGTTCCGCCACTTCGGCCTCGTATTGCCGATGATAGGGCGCGATGCGGGTAGGCGTCCTCACCGGCGGAGGCGATTGCCCCGGGCTGAACGCGGTGATCCGCGCGGTCTCCCGGCGGTGCTTCTCGCGCGGGCACGAGGTCGTCGGCGTCCGCGAGGGCTGGCGCGGCCTCGTCGAGGGCAAGCTCCAGCCGCTCGGGCCGCGCGAGATCTCCGGCCTCCTGCCCAGGGGCGGGACGGTGCTCGGGACGACCCGCACGAACCCGTACAAGCTCGACGGCGGAGTCGAGCGCGTGCTGGAGACGTTCTCGCGCGAAGGGCTGGACGCGCTCGTCGCCATCGGCGGCGAGGACACGCTCGGCGTCGCGGCACGCCTCTTCGGCGAGCACGAGTTTCCCGTGGTCGGCGTCCCGAAGACGATCGACAACGACCTCTCGGCGACCGACTACACGTTCGGCTTCGACACCGCCGTGACGGTCGCGACGGAGGCGATCGACCGCCTGCACACGACCGCGGAGTCGCACAACCGCGTCATGGTGGTCGAGGTGATGGGCCGTCACACCGGCTGGATCGCGGTGGTGAGCGGGATCGCCGGCGGCGCCGACGTGATCCTGATCCCCGAGCTGCCGATCACGGTCGAGGACGCGTGCGCCGAGATCCGCCGCCGCCACGAGCGGGGCAAGGATTTCTCGATCGTGGTCGTGAGTGAGGGCTACGAGCTGACCTACGCCTCGGGGGAGACCCGCGTCGTCGCGGGCGAGGCTCGCGCGAGCGACCAGTTCGGACACGTGCGCTTCGGCGGCGTGGGCGAGGCGCTTGCGCGCGACATCGAGGAGCGGACCGGCTACGAGACGCGCGTCACGGTCCTCGGCCACGTCCAGCGCGGCGGCACGCCGACCGCGCGCGATCGCGTGCTCGCGACCCGCTACGGGCTCAAGGCCGCCGACCTCGTCCTCGAGGGGCGGTTCGGAAGCATGGCGGCCCTCCACGGCGACCAGATCGTCGATGTCTCGCTGGCCGAGGCGACGGCCGAGCTGAAGCGCGTCCCGCGCGAGTGGTACGACGTGGCTCGCGCCTTTTTCGGCTGACTCCGCGCAGGGGCGCGCGAACCACCTCGCGCCGGAATCTCGGAGTTTCGGCAGCCGTCCGAACACCAACCATGCCCCAACGGGCCCGAATGCACCTGCTCCGGGGACAACTCGTCACACTTTCGTGACACTCGCCATGGCCCCGCGAGCCATGCCTAGGGGCCAGACCCCTGGACACGGCGGCTGGGGCTAGGTCGGACCGGGTCAGGGCCTGTGGAGGCGGTACACGGCGACCCACGGACCCGCATAGTCGCCGTCCGGGTCGATTCGGTACACCCGGCGCGCACGCCGGTCGAGCTCGTCGTAGAAGCGCGCCTCGCGCGGGTAATCGGCTGCCGCCGCGCGGACGCGGTCGGTGACTGCGCCCGTGACTACGACGTAATCGATCCCGCGGCGCCGGAGCCGGTTCAGGTCGCGACGCGGGTCGGACTCCTGCCACGGCGCCGGCAGCTGCAAGCGGAGCGCCGGCCGGCCGAACGGCGGCGCCGACGGATCGGCCGCGACGCGGGCCCCCGTGGAGAGACGCTGCTCGATCCACGCCTGAGCCGCCTCCCGCGTGTCCGTCCGCGTCAGGTCGCGGGTGTCGCGGATCGACCAGGTCAGCGGCACCACGAGCAACAGGAGCGTCACGGGGGCCAGCGCGCGAACGCTGCCGGCGAGTGCGCCCAGCACCGGCACGAGCGGCAGCACGTAGCGGTCGAAATGCGCGTCGAGCGGGAGCAGGGTCGCGAAATACGCGAGCCCGAACGACGCGAGCACGAGATCGGCCGGGCGCCTGCGGACGAGCGCGAGCACGAGCCCCACGACCGCGACGAGCAGCGCGGGCCCGATCCCCTCCCAGAGGCGGTTGGCGAACGCGACGGGCGCCGACCCGTCGCCCTCGAACCCCAGCCAGCCCTGGCGCGCCCGCTCGCTGACGCGCGACGCGTCATCCCAGGCCGCACCCGCGTGGACGACGACGAAGGGGCTCGCCACGAGGAACGCGACGGCACCGAGCCCGACCGCGATGCCCAGCCGCCGCCACTCGCGCCATCCCGCCACGATCAACGGGACGAGCAGCACGACACCCGGATACTTCCCCGCGGCCGCGAGACCCGCCGCCACGCCGGCAAGCTCGAGCCGGCGCGACACGAGAAGCGCCAGCGAGCCGGTCGCCAGCGTGGTGAACGGCACGTCGGTGACCGCCGTGCGCGAGTAAGCGACATGCGTGGTCGCAACCGCCGTGAAGCCGGCGGCGACGAACCCGGCGAGCTGCCCGTACGCCCGCGCGCCCAGCCACCACGCCGCCGCGACGCCCGCCACGCCAACGAGGACGACCACGAGCCGGGCGGCGAAGTACGACGGCTCGTCGAGCGCGATCTGGAACGGCGCCAGAAGCTCCATGACGAGCGACGGGTAGTCGTACCAACCGGGATCGAGCCCGCCGCCGTGCGTCATCTCCCAGGCGCGCGGGACGATGCTCTGCTCGTCGGGGTTCAGCAGCGCGTAGGGCAGCCCGTAGCGCACGCCGACGAGCCGCAGGACTGCAGCGCCCGCTAGCAGGCCGGCGAGAGCGAGAGCGGTGCGGCGGGTCAGACCTCAGGCGGGGCCGCGCCGACCAGCTCGGTCACGTTGCCTGCGGCCACGACGACGGCGTCCACCCCGGCCCGTTCGAGCTCGTCGACCTCCGCGCGGACGACGCCGGCGAGGTCCGCAATCGCGAGCTTGCCTGCGGGAACGTCGGTCAGCAGCTCGAGCACCCGCTCGTGGGCCGCCTGCCCGTCCTCCGCGTCGCGTGGCGAGAGCAGGAAGAGCTCGGGGTCGATTCGCTCGAGCGCCAGCTCGAGCTCTTCCGAGCTCTTGACGTCGACGACGACCTCGAGCTCGAGCGCGTCGCTCTCGGCCTGCGCGCGCTCGAGCGCTCCGTCGTCGTCGCCGATGCGCTCGACAACCAGAAGACAGGCGTCGGCGCCGCACGCGCGCGCAGCCTCCAGTGGCCCGTCGGCACGCCAGAGCAGCGGCAGCGAGACGGTGTCACGGAGCCCGCGGACGTCGTTCCAGACGATCAGCGCCTCGGCCCGCTGCTCCTCCGCGGCGCGCGCCGATTGGAGATCGCCGACAGGGACGATCACGGAGATCCCGTCGCCCTCGGAGATCGCCTGGCTCAAGCGCCGGCTCGTCATGCGCGCGTGATCGTAGACCTCAGACGCCGATCGGGTGCCAGACGGTCTTCAGCTCGAGGAACGACGCGACCTCCCACGGGCTCTGCCCGTCGCTCGAGCCGCGGACGACGCGCTTGACGTTGTTGGCTGCGAGCTGCTCGAGCTCCGCCACATCGACGCCGCCGTCCGCGCCGGCGAGGTCGAGCGCATTCACGTCCATGTGTCCGGCCAGGATCGGGGCCGTCTCGCCCTTGTAGCCGGTGAGGATGTTGACGACGCCACCCGGCACGTCGGACGTGGCGAGCACCTCCGCGAGCTCGATCGCGGCGAGCGGCTCCGACTCGGACGCGAGGACGACGACGGCGTTGCCGCCCACGATCGGCGGGACAACGCGCGAGACGAGGCCGAGGAGCGCCGGCTGCTCGGGCGCGACGACGCCGACCACGCCCGTCGGCTCGGGCACGGTGAAGTTGAAGTACGGCCCCGCCACCGGGTTCGACGTCCCGATTACCTGGGCTAGCTTGTCCGCCCAACCGGCGTACCAGACGACCCGATCGACGGAGCGGTTGACCTCGTCCTCGTCGCCGACGACCCCGGCGAAGTCGTGGGTCCGCGCCTCGAGCATCTCGGCGACCCGGTACAGCACCTGGCCGCGGTTGTACGCGGTCGTCGCCGACCACTTGGCGAAGGCGCCGCGCGCCGCCCTCACCGCGTCGCGAACGTCCTTGCGCGAGCTGCGCGCGACATTTGCGCCCTGCACCTCGTAGGTGCGGCCCGACTCGGAGCGCGGGAAGGCTCCGCCGACGTAGAGCTTGTACGTCTTCCGGACGGGGAGCCTGCTAGCCACCCCACTCCTCGGTCTCGCCGTCGAACTTGAGGTACGGCTCCAGCCCGTGAAGGCCGCCCTCGCGGCCGAAGCCCGATTCCTTGTAGCCGCCGAACGGCGACGTGGGGTCGAAGCGGTTGAACGTATTCGCCCAGACGACGCCTGCCCGGAGGCGCTGCGCCATCGCGAGGATGCGCGAGCCTTTCTCCGTCCAGACGCCGGCCGAGAGCCCGTACGGCGTGTTGTTGGCCTTCTCGACCGCCTCGTCGGGCGTGCGGAACGTCAGCACGGACAGCACCGGCCCGAAGATCTCCTCCTGCGCGATCCGGTAACTCTGCGCGACGTTCGTGAAGACGGTCGGGACGAACCAGTAACCCTTCTCGGGGAGCCGGCACGGCGGTTGGTAGATCTCTGCGCCCTCCTCCTTGCCGCTCTCCACGAGCTCGGCGATCTTCTCCAGCTGCATCGACGAGTTGATCGCGCCGACGTCGGTGTTCTTGTCGAGCGGATCGCCCACGCGGAGCGTCGTCAGGCGGCGCTTGAGCTTGTCGATCGTCTGCTCGTAGATCGACTCCTGCACGAACAGGCGGGACCCGGCGCAGCAGACATGGCCCTGGTTGAAGTAGATGCCGTTGACGATCCCCTCGACCGCCTGGTCGAGCGCGGCGTCGTCGAAGATGATGTTCGCGGCCTTGCCGCCCAGCTCGAGCGTCAGCTTCTTGCCGGTCCCCGCGAGCTCGCGCTGGATCGCCTTGCCGACCTCCGTCGAGCCGGTGAACGCGATCTTGTCGGTGCCCGGGTGCTTGACGATCTCCGCGCCCGTCCGGCCGTCGCCGGTGAGAATGTTGACGACGCCGGCGGGCAGCTCGGCCTGGCGCAGCACGTCGCAAAACAGCAGCGCGGTGAGCGGCGTGGTCTCCGCCGGCTTGAGCACGACGGTGTTGCCGGCCGCGAGCGCCGGGGCCACCTTCCACGCCAGCATCAGCAGCGGGAAGTTCCACGGGATGATCTGGCCGGCGACGCCGATCGGCTTCGGCGTGCGGTTGGGGAACGCGTACTCGAGCTTGTCGGCCCAGCCGGCGTAGTAGAAGAAGTGCGCGGCCGCGAGCGGGAGATCGACGTCGCGCGACTCCTTGATCGGCTTGCCGCCGTTGAGCGACTCGAGGACGGCGAACTCGCGGGAGCGCTCCTGCAGGATGCGCGCGATCCGGAAGAGGTACTTGGCGCGCTCGGCAGCCGAGGCCTTGCCCCAGCCGTTCTGGAAGGCGTCGCGCGCGGCGCGGACGGCGCGGTCGACGTCCTCGCGGCCGGCCTGCGCGACCTCCGCGAGCGGCTCCTCGTCGCGAGGCGAGATCGTGGTGAAGTACTCGCCGGAGGCCGGCTCGACCCACTCGCCGCCGACGAAAAGCCCGTAGCGGTCCTGCAGGCTGACGATGTCGGTCGACTCGGGTGCGGGCGCGTACGTCCAGTCCGCGGGGACCGGCGCGCGATCCTGCTTGCGCTCGAGCTCGCTCACGTCGAGTCCTTCGTGTCGGCCACGGGCGAGCCGCCGCGCGCTCCACCCACCTCCCACCCCCCACCCTCAATGGGTGGGGATGAGGGTACGGCTCGGCGCTTCGCGCAAATGTGCCGGAAGTGGGCCAACTCAGTCGACGGTGAAGTAGTCGGGGCTCTGGTAGACGCCGGTCTTCTCCTTGCGGATCTGCATCAGGACGTCGTTCAGCAGCGACGAGGCGCCGAAACGGTGCAGGTCCGGCGTCAGCCAGTCCGGCCCGAGCGTCTCGTGCACCAGCACGAGGTGCTGCACCGCCTGCTTCGCATCGCGGATGCCGCCGGCCGGCTTGAAGCCGACCTTGCGCCCGGTCTCCTCGTGCACGTCGCGAATCGCCTCGAGCATGCAAAGCGCCACAGGGAGCGTCGCAGCCGGGGAGATCTTCCCGGTCGACGTCTTGATGAAGTCCCCTCCGGCCGCCATGGCCAGCAGGCTCGCCCGCCGCACGTTGTCGTACGTCCCCAGCTCGCCGGTCTCGAGGATCACCTTCAGATGTGCGTCGCCGGCCGCGTCCTTCACGCGGACGATCTCGTCGTAGACCTTCGCGTACCGGCCCGAGAGGAAGGCGCCGCGGTCGATCACCATGTCGATCTCGTCCGCGCCCAGCTCCACCGCTGAGCGCACGTCGGCGAGCTTGACCTCCGTCGGATACTGGCCGGACGGAAAGCCGGTCGCGACCGATGCGACCTTGACCTGGCTCCCGCCGAGCCGCTCCTTCGCGTGCGGCACGAGGTTGGGGTAGACGCAGACGGCCGCGACTGCGGGGATCGTCGGGTCGGCGTCGGGCCGCATCGCCTTCGAGCAGAGGGCCGAGACCTTTCCAGGCGTATCCGCGCCTTCGAGCGTCGTCAGGTCCATCATCCGGACTGCGAGGTCGAGCGCCCAGAGCTTGGCCTCCTTCTTGATCGATCGCTTCGCAAGCGACCCCGCGCGCTCCTCGAGCGCGACCGCGTCTATGGAGCCGACGCGCGGGATCCTCGGCTCGAGCGGGAGCTCGAAACCTGCGGGTAGAGCAGGCGCCTTGGCCATCAAAATGAGTGTAGCCCCGGTACGTCCGGAGGCAGCGTCAGCGCGTGGCCTCGACCTCGATCGACTCCACAGCGAGCTCGAGCAGCTCGATCACGACCTCGTTCCCCTTGGCGCGGAGGTCGGAAGGGGCGTACTTCGCCGGCCACGCGTCTCCGGCGATCCAGCGGACGACCGGCTGACGCTCGGCGTCGAGCAACACGATCGCGACGTTTCGCGGCTGGAAGTCGCCGGAGGCGATCGCGCGGAACCAGTCCCACAGTGCGAGGTCGCCCGTTACCCCCCGCTTCAGAACGACGTTTCCATAGCGCACGCGGCCCGGAAGCTTGCGCGTCGCCGAGGTCTTGTCGGCGCCCTCGCGGTACTCGACGACGGTGATCTCGGCCTCCGGAATGCTCACCTCGGAGAACTGCGACTCGCCGATCCCGTCGATCTCGACGCTGAAGTTGAAGTCGCGGTACGGCTGGCGGTCAGGCATCGGTGGCTCCTTCCGGGAGATAGGCGAGGTCGCGGTAGATCGAGAGATCGTGGGTGATCACGTCGCGGCGGCGCTCTCCGGCCGGCGACCTGTACGAGACGGTTGCCGTCAGCAGCGTCGGCTCGTTCCGCGCGAAGTAGGCGGCGCTCGCGTCGAGCAGCGTCCTCACTTCGCGTCCGGGTGCGAGGAAGCGGAGCTTCGAGAAGAGCGCGAGGCGGTTCATCTCACGGGTACCGCCGAGTCCCTTGAAGGCCTTGTCGAACTCGACCCGCACGTCGGCCGCCGGCAGCTCGCCCAGATTCCGGACGACGATCGAGAGCACGCCGCGCTCGAACTCGAAGTCGAGGATGACCCGCGGGCCAGGGGCGGACTCGGCCACGCGAGGATGCTAGATCGCGAGCATCAAATCCCCAACCGCTCCAGCAGGCGCTCGTCGCGACGCCAGCGCGGCTTGACCTTCACCTGCAGCTCGAGGAACACCTTGTGGCCGACCAGCGCCTCGATCTCCGGCCGGGCCCGCGTGCCGATCTCCTTGATCATCCGGCCGCCGCCGCCCACGACGATCTGCTTCTGCGAGTCCGTCTCGACGTAGACGATCGCGCGCACGGCGCGGTCGGTCACCTCGTCGACCTCGACGGTGATCGCGTGCGGCACCTCGTCCCGCGTCAACGCCAATGCCTTCTCGCGCACCAGCTCCGCGATCTGCTCCTCCGCGGACAGGTCGGTGCGCTGCTCGGGCGGGAAGTACGCCGGCCCTTCGGGCAGCAGCTCGACGAGCTCGTCGCGCAGCGCGTCCACGCCGTCGCCGGTGCGCGCGCTCACGGGGTGGATCGCGTGAAAGTCGCCGAGCCTCGAAGCGTTCTCGAGCTGCTGGGCGATGTGGCCCGGCTTGAGGCGGTCGATCTTGTTCACCGCGATCACGACGGGGACGCCGAGGCCGAACACGCGCTTCGCGATGAAGCGGTCGCCGGCGCCGATCCGCTCGCGCGCGTCGAGCACGAGCAGGACGCCGTCCACGTCCTCGAAGGACGTGTCGACGGTGCGCTGCATGTGCTCGGTGAGCGGGTCTCGCGGCCGCTGGAAGCCGGGCAAGTCCGCAAGCGCCAGCTGCCACTCGTCTCCGTTCGCGACGGCGAAGATCCGCCGCCGCGTCGTCTGCGGCTTGTCCGAGACGATCGCGACCTTGCCGCCGCAGAGCGCGTTCACGAGCGTGGACTTGCCGACGTTCGGCCGCCCCGCGACCGCCACGATCCCCGACCTCACAGGACGAACGAGTCGGGCAGCAGGTCGGCGGGCGTGACCGCCGCGACCTCCCCGTTTTCCCGGCGGTAGATGACGCGGTCGAAGCGCCACTCGGCGAGCCACTGCCGGCAGCCGCCGCAGGGCGACGCGGTGATCGCGATCTCGTCCAGGTCACCCGGCTTCAACCCGGCGGTGGCGGCGGCCCCGACGCAGCACCTCTCGGCGCAGATGCCGAGCGGGTAGGCCGCGTTCTCGACGTTCACGCCCGTGAAGAGCCGGCCGTCGCGGGCGCGCGCGACCGCCCCGACGGAGAAGTTCGAATACGGCGCGTAGGCGCTCTGCGCGGCGTCGTCCGCGGCGGCAAGCAGCTCCGCGCTCACGCCAGCACCTGGAAGACGACGAGTGCGACGAGCGCGCCGAGGATCCCGCCGAAGGCCACCTCGGTGAAGGAGTGAACGCCTGCCTCGATCCTGGTCTGCGCCACGAGCAACGCCATGATGAACGTCAGCGAGCTGATCAGGAACCAGTGCTCGAAGTCGCCGAGGATCGCGGTCACGGCCATCCAGCCCCCAAACGCGATCGCCGCGTGCCCGGAGGGCAGCCCGCCGCGGAGTGGGGTGCCCCGGCCGGTGTAGGCCTTGAACGCGACGACGACGATGATCGTGAGCACGAGCGTGATCAGCGTCAGCTCGGCGGGCGCGTCGCGCAGGCGGTCGATCAGGCGCGAGCTGCGGTTCGCGAACTGGTCGGAGAAGACGAGGTAGCCGACGGCGACGGCGTTGACGGTCGCGATCAGGACGGCGCCCGCGGCGATGTCCTTCGCGAGCTTCGCCAGCGGGTCGAACGACGTGGTCGCGACGTCGATCGACGCCTCGAGTGCGGTGTTGACCATCTCGGTGATCAGCACGAATGAGATCGAGAGCAGCAGCGCGATCAGCTCGAAGCGGTCGACACCAGTCGCGATCGCCCCGAGCAATACCGCGGCGGCGGCCGCGAAGTGGATCCGCATGTTCCGCTGCGTGCGGAGCACGTGGATGATGCCCTCGAAGGCGAAGTTGAAGCTGTCGAAGATCGACGGCGTCCGCCTCATCGGAGCAGCGCGGCCTCGCGCGCGTCCATCTCCACGCCGTGGTCGTAACCCAGGAGGTGGAGCAGCCCGTGGACGAGCGGCGGACGCCATGCCTCGCCGACGACCTGCGGGCAGAGGAAAGCGTCGCCGAGCTGGCGCGGAACCCCGTCGGGCAGCTCGTCCCGGCCGTCGATCGGGAAGGAGAGGACGTCCGTCGCCTCGTCGACACCGAGATGCTCCCGCTTGAGCGCGCGCATCTCGTCGGGACCGACGAACGCGAGCCCTAGCTCGCCGTCCTCCACGCCCTCGGCGGCGAGCACGCCGCGCGCGAGCGCTACGGCGGCATCCGCCTCGACCTCGACCCCGCTTCGATTTTCGACCTCGACCACGACCATGCCGCTACTTCCGGCGCTGTGTTCCGGTCTCCTCCGCGTGGTGCTTGTAGGCCTCCACGATCCGTTGCACGAGCTTGTGGCGGACGACGTCCTTGTGGCTGAACGAGATGAACGCGATCCCGTCGATCGTCGCGAGCACGTCCTGCACCTGGATCAGCCCGGAGGCTTGATCGCGGGGCAGGTCGATCTGCGTCACGTCGCCGGTGACGACCACCTTGGAGCCGAAGCCGAGCCGCGTCAGGAACATCTGCATCTGCTCGGGGCTCGTGTTCTGCGCCTCGTCGAGGATGATGAACGAGTCGTTCAGCGTGCGGCCGCGCATGAACGCCAGCGGCGCGACCTCGATCGTCCCGCGCTCCATGTAGGCGTTGAGGCGGTCCGGGTCGAGCATGTCGAAGAGGGCGTCGAACAGCGGGCGCATGTACGGGTCCACCTTCGCGAGGACGTCGCCGGGCAGGAAGCCGAGCCGCTCGCCGGCCTCGACGGCCGGGCGCGTGAGGATGATCCGGCCGACCTGCCGCTCCGAGAGTGCCGCTACGGCGAGCGCGATCGCGAGGTAGGTCTTCCCCGTGCCGGCCGGGCCGATCCCGAACGTGACCGTGCACTTGCGCATCGCCTCGACGTAGCGCTTCTGGGTGACCGTCTTGGGCGTGATGTTCTTGCCGCGGTGGCGCCAGACCACGTCCTCGAAGACCTCGCGGACGTCCTCGCCCTCGTCGAGCACGCCGAGGACGGCGTCCACCGTGCCGGGTCCGATCTCGTTGCCGCCCTCGAGCAGGTCGACGAGCTCGCCGACGACTGTGCGCGCCTCGCTCACGCGCGCGTCGTCGCCCTCGATCGTCAGCTGGTTCCCCCGGAGGCGGATCGAGCAGCGCAGGCGATCGCGGAGCGTGTCGAGGACGCCGTCGCCGACGCCCGCCAGCTCGGCGGCCACGTCGTTGGAGACGGAGAGGGTTTCCTGCACCCGACCCAGTGTAGGACGATGTCGTCGTGACCGATCCTCTGCTCCTCCGCGACGAGCTCGACCAGGCGCTGGCGTACGCCGTGCGCGAGGCGACGCGGTATCTCGGCGAGCTCGACGAGTCCCCGGTGCTCCCTGCCGGCGCCTCGGACGCGGCCGACGCACTGGCGGGCGCCTTGCCGGAGGACGGCGACGGCGCGCTCGCGGCGCTGACCGAGCTCGTCGAGCAGGGGCTGGGAGCCGCGACGCGCTCCTCGGGACCGCGTTTCTTCCACTTCGTGACCGGCGGAGTCACGCCCGCCGCGCAGGGCGCCGACTGGCTCGCGTCGACGCTCGACCAGAACGCGTTCTCGGCCGTCAGCTCGCCGCTCGCCGTTCGGCTCGAGAGCGTGGCGATCGAGTGGCTGCTCGACCTGTTCAGGCTTCCCTCGAGCTGGGGCGGCGTGCTCACGACGGGCGCCACGACGGCGAACTTCACGGCGCTGGCCGCCGCGCGCCGGTGGTGGGCGGAGCGGCACGGGGTCGACGTCGACGAGCGCGGCTTCGAGGGGCTTCCGGCGCCGCCGATCTTCTCGAGCGGCTACGTGCACCCAAGCGCGACGAAGGCGCTGGCGATGCTCGGCCTGGGACGCGGGTCGGTGCGCGTACTGACGGAGGACGCGGCCGGGCGGCTGAACACGGATTCGCTCGAGCGCGAGCTGGCGTCGTTGGACGGCGCACCGGCGATCCTGATCGGCAATGCGGGCGACGTGAATACCGGCGATTTCGACCCCATCGAGCCGATGGCCGACCTCGCGGAGCGGTACGGCGCGTGGCTGCACGTCGACGGTGCCTTCGGCCTCTTTGCGCGGCTGACACCGCGGGCGTCAGGGCTCGCGACCGGCGTCGAGCGCGCGAACTCGGTCATCTCGGACGGGCACAAATGGCTCAACGTCCCCTATGACTGCGGCTTCGCGTTCCTCCGCGACCCGGCGCCGCTCCACGCGACCTTCGGGTTCTCGGCCGCGTACCTGCCGGGCGACGAGCTGCCGGGCCCGGAGGCCTCGCGGCGCGCACGGTCGCTCGCCGTCTGGACGACGCTGCGGGCGTACGGCCGCTCGGGATACCGGGCGATGGTGGAGCGCCACCTCGACCTCGCCCAGCGGCTGGCCGAGCGCGTGGACGCGAGCCCGGTCCTCGAGCGCCTCGCCGAGGTGCCGCTCAACATCGTCTGCTTCCGGTTCCGCCCGCCCGGCGCCGACGAGAGCGCGCTCGACGACCTCAATGCGCGCATCGGCCGCACGCTGCTCAAGGACGGGCGCGTATACGTCGGCACGACGCGGTACGAGGGCCGGGTCGCGTTCCGGCCGGCGATCGTGAACTGGCGCACGACCGCGGCCGACGTGGAGCTGATCGCAGCCGTGGTCGTCGAGCTCGGCGAGCGCGAGCTGGCCACGGCCGTTCGGCAGTAGTCGCCCGGGAAGAAACGACACGATCGCGGCGCAAGGCTGCGCGAATTGCGCGCGCCGAAGATGGCTACGCTCACATCGGGGAGGAGGTGGTGCACCTACGCTCGCCGAAACGGTCGTGGTCGTCCGGGCCAGGCGCGGAACGGCCCTGTCGTCGGGGAATCGAGCTAGGCGAGCTTCTCGCGCACGAGCTGGCTCACCGCCGAGCCATCCGCGCGCCCGGCGATCTGCGGCATCACGTCCGCCATCACGCGGCCGAGGTCGCGGATGCTCGTCGCGCCCGTCTCGGCGATCGCGTCGTCGACGATCTCCTCCAGCTCGTCCTCCGAGAGCGGCTCGGGCATGAACTCCTCCAGCACCTCGAGCTCGGCGTCCTCGGCGTCCGCCCGCTCCTCCCGTCCGGCGGCCCGGAACGCGTCGGCGGCCTCGATGCGCTTCTTGCGCTCCCGCTGGAGGACCTGGAGCTCCTCCTCGTCGTGGAGCGGCCGCTGGAGCTCCTTCTCGGCCGACCGGAGGCTCGACAGGATCAGCCGCAGGGCATCGCGGCGCTCAGCCTCGCGCTCCTTCATCGCCTGCTCCAGCTCTCGCTCCAGCCGTGCGATCAGGCTCACTCGGGCATCCCCTCGATCCGGCCGCCGAGCAGGTGCCAGTGCAGGTGGAAGATCGTCTGCCCTCCGCCCGGGCCCACGTTGACGAGCACGCGGTAGTCCTCCAGCCCCGCTTCGCGGGCGGTGTCCGCGATGAACTCGAGCATGCGCTTGGCCTCGTCGGCGTCGAACGCGCCGACGTCGCGAAAGGTGTCGACGTGCCGCTCCGGGAGGATCAGGAGGTGGGTCGCGGCTTTCGGGTTGATGTCGCGGATCGCGACGAAGCCGTCCGCGGCGCGCACGTGGTCGCCCTCCGCGACGAGGCCGCAGAACAGACAGTCAGACGACACCGACGATCCCTTCGTCGGTCACGTCGCGCGCCCGAGCACGGACGAAGGCGCCGACCGGCGTCTCCGGCGCGACCAGCCAGGGCGAGTAGTCGTCGCCGTACCCACGGCCCGGCCGATCGACGAGGACGGTGTCGAAGGCCCCAAGCTTCTTCCGCCAGCGGCGCCGGCACGCCTCGTCCGACGCGGCGCGCAGCCGGGCGCCGCGCTCCTTCTTGACGGCGCGCGGAACCGAGTCGTCCTCCGCGGTCTTCGTTCCCGGCCGCGGCGAGTACGGGAAGACATGCACCTTGGTGATGCCGGCCGCCTCGACGAGCTCGAGCGTCCGCGCGAACGCCGCCGCATCCTCGCCCGGGAAGCCGACGATCACGTCGGTCGTGACGTTGAAGTCCGCGAGCGGCTGCACGCGACGAAGGTAGGTCGCGGCGCTGTACCGCCGCCCCATCGCCCGCAGGACCGCGTCGTCCCCGGATTGCAGCGGAACGTGGAGATGCCGCGCCACGGTCGGCGTGTCTCGGAGCGCCCGGACCAGCTCGCGGTCGACGTGGTTGACCTCGATCGACGACAGGCGCAACCGGGACAGCCCCGGAACCGCGCCCGCTTCGCGCACGAGATCCGCAAGCCTGACGCCCGCCTCGCGGTCGCGGTAGCAACCGAGGTTGATTCCGGTCAGCACGATCTCCCGGTGTCCCTGCGCGACCCGGCGGCGGACCTCGGTCAGCACCGCCGCCGCACGCCTGCTTCGCGACGCGCCGCGCACGAGGGGCACGACGCAGAAGCCACAGGAGAAGCTGCAGCCGTCCTGCACCTTGACGAACGCGCGGACGCGATCGAGGCGCGCGTCTGCCTGGACACAGCCGATCGGACCGACGTCGCCGGCGACGAAAGCCGGGGTGTCCTCGCTGCGGCGGTCGACCACGCGGACGTTCGGCGCCGCTCCTGCGAACGCGCCTGCCAGGTTGGCCCCGCAGCCGGTCACGTAGACGCGCCCGTGCAAACGCGCTGCGCGGGAGACGGCCTGGCGCGACTTGCTCACCGCCTCGTGCGTGACGCAGCACGCGTTCACGACGGCGACGTCGGCGCCCTCCCCGGTCTCGCGGTGACCGTCCGCGAGCAGCCGCTCGCGGACCTGCTGCGCGTCGGTCTGGGAGACCTTGCAGCCGAGAAAGCGGACCGAGAACGTCGCCACGAGCGCGGAATGCTAATCGCGCCGGTAGAGATCGGCAGCCCAGCCGTCGGCGGTCGCTCGGCGTACGTGGAGCAGGCCTGCCGGTTCGGGTCGATCGGCCGTCGTGTAGCCGGACGCGACGAGGGCGCCGACGGAGAGCCGCGGAGCGAGAGCCGCGATCGCGCCGAATGCGATGTTCGCGACCGCGACATCCGCTGTCGGCAGCGGCGAGGTGACTGCGTCCGCGGTTCGGATCGGGAGCTCGACGCCGTTGCGTGCGGCGTTCGCGGCCGCCGTCTCAGCCGCTGCGGGGTCGATGTCGACCGCGGCAATGACGTCGAAGCCGAGCTTCGCGGCAGCGATTGCGATCACGCCCGAGCCACAGCCGACGTCGACGAGCGAGCCGCGCTCGAGGCTCTGCAGGAGCTCGAGCGAGAGACGGGTCGTCGGATGCGCGCCGGTGCCGAAGGCGCGGCCCGGGTCGATCACGATCGCGGTCGCACCGTCCGGGGCCGGCTCCCAGGGAGGGCCGACCCAGAGCGAGCCGATCCGGACGCCGTGATGGAATGAACGCCAGCGATCCGGCCAGTCGTCCGAAACCGGCTCGCTGACCGCCTCGCCGAATGCCGCGCGCAGATGATCCTCGCCGCCGCCCACCACGTAGCCGGCGAGCTCGACGATGTCGCCCCGGTCGACCTCCTCGAATCCCTCGGGAAACAGCTCGAGCATCCGCGCCCGTCCGTCCTCCACGGCGGCCGCGGGCACGGTCACCGCGACGCGGCGCAGCTCCCCGGTCAGCGGAACGCGCTCTTGAGCTTCTCGAAGAAGCCCTCGTCGGCGCGGTACGTGTCCTCGCCCACGGCGCGCTCGAACTCCTCGAGCAGGCGGCGCTGCTCGTCGTTCAGCTTCCGCGGCACCGCCACGTTGACCAGGATCCGGTGGTCGCCGCAGCCGAACCCCTGGAGCACGGGCATGCCCCGCCCTCGCAGCACGCGGATCTCGCCGGGTTGGGTGCCGGCCGGAAAGTCGAGGTCTTCGTCCCCGCCGAGCGTCGGCACGGTCACGCTCGCGCCGAGCGCCGCCTGGGTGATCGTGAGGTCGACCGTCGAGAAGAGGTCGTCGCCTTCGCGGACGAAGCGCGGGTCGGGCAGGACGTGCACCTGGACGTAGAGGTCGCCGGAGCGGCCGCCGAGGGGGCCGGCGTGACCCTCACCGCTGAGTCGGATCCGCTGTCCGTCGTGGATTCCGGGCGGGATCTCCACCTCGATCTCGCGCTTTTCGACCCGGCTCCCGCTTCCCTCGCAGGCGCGGCACGGGTGCATCACCAGGACACCGGAGCCCCGGCAGCTGGGACACGTCCGGACGCGCCTGAACTCGCCGAACGCGTTTCGCGACACCTGCGCGATCTGTCCGGCGCCGCCGCAGGTCTCGCACGTCTGTGCCTGCTTCCCGGGCTCGACGCCGCTCCCGGCGCACACGTCGCAGGGGAGAGCCACGGGAACGGGAACCGATCGGGTCGCCCCGTTCGCCGCCTCGACGAGGTCGATCTCGACCTGGGCGGCCACGTCGCCGCCTCGCCGGGGTCGCCGACCCGTGGACGCGCCGAACAGGTCGTCCCCGAAGAATGCGGAGAAGATGTCGGTGAGGTCGCCGAGGTCGAAGTGCGTCGGCTGGTAGCCGCCACCGCGCAGGCCGGCGTGCCCATAGCGGTCGTAGAGCTCGCGCGTCTCGGCCTTCGAGAGCACCTCGTACGCCTCCACCACCTCGCGGAAGCGCTCCTCGGAGTCGGGCGCCTCAGAGACGTCGGGATGGAGAGTGCGGGCAAGCCCTCGGAACGCCTTCTTGATCTCGGCCTCGTTCGCGTCCCGCTTGACGCCGAGGACCTCGTAGTAGTCGCGCTCGGTCGTCGCCACCGCTCAAGGGTAGCGAGGGGTAAGGCGGCCCCTCGCCCGGAGATCACGTCTCGTCGTACAGCTGCGAGACGAAGCGCGACAGCTCCAGCGCCGCAGCCCGCACGGACTGGATCGCGTTCCCGTAGTCCATCCGCAGCGGGCCGAGGAGGCTAACCGCTCCGAGCGGCCGGTTCGCGATGCCGTACGGCGCTCCCACGAGGGCGACCTCACGCAGGGCGGGGTGCGCAAGCTCCTGGCCGACACGGACGAAGACGCGACGCGGGTCGAGCGCCTCGCGCAGGACCTCGAGCAAGGCCGCTCGCTGCTCCAGGACCTCGAGCAGATCGCGGTACGTCGCCAGCTCCTGCCGGGGCGCGTCCACGAGCAGGGCGGCGGCGCCGCCGATGTAGAGGCGCTGCTCCTGCTCGCCCCGATCGCTGAAAGCAGGACGCAGCGCCTCGAGAAAGCCGCGCTCGCGCCCGGTGAGATCGGGGTTGTCGAGAATCCGGCCGAGCCGATGGCTTCCGAGCTCGAGCCCCGCCGCCTGCTCGTTGAGGTACTGCGCGGCCCAGTTGGCCAAACCGAAGTCGACCGGCGCGTCGAAGACGGCGACGCGTTTCGTGACGCCGCCGGTGGAGGTGATCACGAGGGCCATCACGACCTGCGGCTGCAGGAGGAGGACCTCGACGTGCCGGACCGTCGCCGACGCGAGCGGCGGAGCCGAGACGAGTGCGAGGAGGCTCGTCAGCTGCGAGAGCATCTCGGTCGTCGCCTGCAGGGCCGCCTCGACCTCCCCCCGACCCGCGCCGAGCTCGAGCGGGAACTCGGGAGCTCGCGCGTCGACGTGCTCGAGCAGCCCATCGACGAACAGGCGGTAGCCCTGCGCGGTCGGGACTCGGCCGGCCGAGGTGTGCGGATGCGTCAGCAGCCCGCGTAGCTCGAGCTCGGCGAGCTCGCTGCGGACGGTCGACGGCGACACGCCGAAACCACCGCGGGCGACGAGCGTCTTCGAGCCCACCGGCTGGCCGCTCGCGACGTACTCCTCGACGACGCGATGGAGAATCGCGGCCTGACGTGCGGAGAGGTCAGCTGTCACAACTCGAATTCTAGATTTTGCAGGGTTTTACGCGATCAACTCGGCCGCCACGGCGTCACCGACGAAGCGTCCCCGCTCCGTCAGCTCGATCGTCGCACCGCCGTCTTCGCCGTGTCGTTCCACGAGGGCGAGGCGCTCGAGGCGCCGGAGCGCCTGGCCGTCGAGCGCGCCGTCCACCGACGCGAGCACCAGTGGCTGGTCGAGGCGCAGACCGAGCATCGCGCGCTCGCGCAGCCGGACCTCGGGAGGAAGCGGCTCCACCTCGCGCGGCGGTCGTCTTCTCTCTGCGAGGGCCTCGAGGTAGGGGCGAAGTCGCGGCGCGTTCCGCCAGCGACGATCGCTCACCGTCGAAACGGCGCCGATACCGAGGCCGAGATAGTCGCGACCACGCCAGTAGGCCAGGTTGTGGAGCGAGCGGAGGTCCCGCCCGCCCGCACGGCTCGCCTCCAGGCAGAAGTTCGCGGTCTCGTACCACCGGTATCCGGCCGACCTGAGGACGTCCACGACGCGCTCGAGGTAGTCCTCCATCGCCTCGGCCTGTCGCCCCAGCTCCTCCCCGTGGGCGTGCGTGAAGCGCGTTCCAGGCTTCGCTTCCAGCTCGTACAGCGAGAGGTGCTCGGGCTGCAGCGCGACGGCGGCCTCGAGATCGCGCTCTAGCTCGGCGGTGCTCTGGCCCGGAATCCCGTAGATGAGATCGAGCGATATGTTGTCAAAGTTGGCATCACGGAGATGGTAGAACGCCCGCCGGACGACGTCGGGAGTCGCGTGACGGTCGAGCACCTCCAGCAGGTGCGGCTGGAAGCTCTGGGCGCCGAGGGATACGCGGGTCACGCCGGCACGGCGAAGGCCGTCCGCGAGCTCCCGCGTCACGGTCTCGGGATTCGCCTCGATCGTCAGCTCGGATGCCGGCGGCAGCGCGGCCAGCAGCCCGGTCAATGCGTCCCTCTCGAGGTACGTCGGTGTCCCGCCCCCGAGGAAGATCGTCTCGAGCTCGGTCGTGAGCAGCGGTCGCTCGAGCTCGAGCTCGGACAGGACCGCCGCGGCGTACGAACCGTGATCCCCGCCCCGCCCGACGAGCGTGACGAAGTCGCAGTACCCACAGCGGTACGCGCAGAAGGGCAGGTGCACGTACAAGTGCCTCACGTGGCTCATCGCTTCGCCTCGTCGAGGTTGAGAACGGCCAGGAACGCCTCCTGCGGCACCTCGACGGCGCCGACCTGCTTCATTCGCTTCTTCCCCGCCTTCTGCTTCTCGAGCAGCTTGCGCTTGCGGGTGATATCGCCGCCGTAGCACTTCGCGAGCACGTCCTTGCGCTTCGCCTTCACCGTCTCGCGCGCGATGATCCGCGAGCCGATCGCGGCTTGAATCGGCACGTCGAAGAACTGGCGCGGGATCTCCTCGCGCAACCGGTCGACGAGCGCCCGTCCGCGCGCGTACGCGGAATCGCGATGGATGACGAGCGAGAGAGCATCGACCGACTCTCCTCCGATCAGGACGTCGACCCTGACCAGGTCGCCCTCGCGATAGCCCGCGAGGTCGTAGTCGAAGCTCGCGTAGCCGCGCGTTCGCGACTTCAGCTGGTCGTAGAAGTCGAGCACGATCTCCGCGAGCGGCAGCTCGTAGATCAGGACGACCCGCTCCTCGGAGAGGTACTCCATGTGGTCGAACCGGCCGCGCCGCTCGTTGCAGAGCTCCATCACGGCGCCGACCCATTGCTTCGGCACGATCACGGATGCCTTGATGTACGGCTCGTCCACGCGCTCGATCTCGTTCGGCATGTCGGAAGGGCTGTGCACCTCGACCTCTTCCCCCGCCTTGCTCACGACGACGTAGGCCACGTTCGGCGCGGTGACGAGCAGGTCGAGGTCGAACTCCCGCTCCAGCCGCTCGCGCACGATCTCCATGTGGAGGAGGCCGAGGAAGCCGACCCGGAACCCGAAGCCGAGGGCCTGCGACGTCTCGGGCTCGTAGACGAGCGCGGCATCGTTGAGCTTGAGCCGGTCGAGGGCGTCGCGAAGGTCGGGGTAGTCGTCCGAGTCGGTCGGGAACAGCCCCGCGAAGACCATCGGCTTGACCTCTTTGTAGCCGGGCAGCGGCGCCTCGGCCGGGCGCGCCTCGACCGTCAGCGTGTCGCCGACGCGGAGCCGACTGACGTCCTTGAGCCCCGTGACGACGTAGCCGACCTCGCCCGCCTCGAGCATCCCGGCCGGCGTCATCGTCGGCGCGAAAAAGCCGAGCTCCTCCGCCTCGAACCGCGTGCCCTGGGCCATCGCGCGAAGGCGCTCGCGCGGGCGGAAGATGCCGTCGACGACACGGACGAACGCCACGACGCCGCGGTACTGGTCGTACGCGGAGTCGAACACGAGCGCCCGCGCCGGGGCCTCGGACTGTCCTGCCGGCGCGGGAAAGCGCTCGATGATCGCGTCGAGAACGTCGGCGACGCCCTCGCCGGTCTTCGCGGAGATGCGTAGGACGTTCGCGGCGTCGTCGCCGATCAGCTCGGCGACCTCGGCCGCGACGGCGTCGGGGTTCGCCTGCGGCAGGTCGATCTTGTTCAGGACGGGGAGCAGGTCGAGATCGTTCTCGATCGCGAGGTATGCATTCGCGACCGTCTGCGCTTCGACCCCCTGCGCCGCGTCGACGACGAGCACGGCGCCTTCGCATGCCTGGAGCGAACGGGAGACCTCGTAGGTGAAGTCCACGTGGCCCGGCGTGTCGATCAGGTTGAGCTGATGGCCCTTCCACTCGACGCGGACCGCCTGGGCCTTGATCGTGATCCCGCGCTCCCGCTCGAGCTCCATCGAGTCGAGCACCTGCTCGCGCATGTCGCGGCCGGAGACCGTGTCGGTGAGCTCGAGGATGCGATCGGCGAGCGTCGACTTGCCATGGTCGATGTGCGCGATGATCGAGAAGTTACGGATGCGTTCTTGAGGCATGCAGAGGCTAGGCTCGGCGGAGCCGGGTTCGCAACGATAGCAACGCCCCCAGCTCGTGAACTCCCAGCAAACGGCAAGAAATCAGGTATGCCGCTCCGCCTGACGCGAGCCCGGCACCGAGTGACGCGATCTGCGCCGGCGTCGACCGGCCGAGCGCCTCGTCGAGCGCCCACCACACCCCGTACGAGAAAACCGCGAGCACGAGCGAGGCGATCGCGACGAGGACCAGCGTGCGAATCGTCGGGCGAAGGGAAAGCCCGCCGATCCGCCGTCGCAGGAGGGCGACGAGCAGCGCCGCACCGGCGACGTTCGAGAGCGAGATCGCGAACGGGATCCCCCAGGTCCCGACGCGGTAGAACACCGCGTAGAGCGCGACGTTCAACACGAGGCTGGCGAGCGCGGCCCAGGTCGGCGTCCAGGGCGCCTGCAGGCTGAAGAAGCCGCGGTTCAGCATCAGCATCATCCCGTTGAAGACGAGCCCGAGCGAGAAGGCGGCCAGCGCGCCGGCGACGACGGGCGTCTGGTCGGGCCCGAACTCGCCGCGTTCGTACAGCAGCCGCACGATCGGCTCCGCGAGCACGGCCGAGGCCACCCCGGCCGGCACGAGCAGGAATACGATCTGCCGCAGCCCGAGCGAGACGGTCGCGCGGAAGCCGTCGATGTCGGCCCTCGCCGCGAGGCGCGACAGCGTCGGGAAGAGCACGGTCGCGATCGCAACGGAGAACATGCCCTGAGGCAGCATGTAGACCCGGAACGCCTTGTCGATGGCGTTCGGGGCGATCGTCGGGTCGACCAGCTTCGCCGCGAAGATCGTGCCGATGACCGCGCTGACGTTGATGAGGCCTAGGCCCAGCGTCACGGGAGCCATGTGGACGAACACCCGACGGACGGCCGGGTCGCGGACGTCGAGCGCAAGGCGCAGCCGGCCGTCCAGCCCGTAGAGCCACGGCAACGGCAGCAACAGCTGGACGAGCGTGGCGATGACGATCGACCCCGCGTAGACGTACAGCTCGCCGTCGGCCGTGTCCGCGCGCGGGACGCCGATGACGACGCCGGCGATGATCACGAGGTTCCAGAACACCGGCGTGAGCGCGGGGATGCTGAACTGCTCGTAGCTGTTGAGGATCCCGACGATGACGCCGAACAGTCCGAGCAGCACGACGATCGGGAAGAGGATCTGCGAGAGCGTGACCGCCAGGTCGTCGTAGGCGTCGGTCATCAGCGGCACGATCAGCGGCGCGAGCAGGATGAAGACGGCGGTCACGGCGGTCAGGCCGAGGAGGAGCAGCCAGAAGATCGTCGACGCGACCCGCCAGGCCCGCGCGCGCTCGCCCTTCTCGAGCAGCTCGCTGAAGACGGGCACGAACGCGCCCGACAGCGCTGCATCGGCGACGAGCGCCCGGACGAGGTTGGGGATCTGGAACGCGATCGTGAACGCGTTGATCGGGCCGCGCGCGCCGAAGTAGTTCGCGACGACGACCTCGCGGACGAGGCCGAGCACGCGCGAGATCCCGGTGGCGAGCGAGAAGATCGCCGTCGACCACGCGAGCCGCCGGCGCCGGTCCCGCTCCTCCACGCGGCGAGTATAGGAACCCGACCGAACGGCCCCGGCCGCTCCGGACTCGTGTCCGGGGCCGGCCTCCGCCACCCACCACGATTCAGCCTACTCGGGAAATCCGCGCGCATGGGTGACGGGTTCGTGTCGAATCGGCGTGGGTTTGTCCCCAGCGGGTCGAGCCGCCGGCGACGCCGCACCGGAACCCGTCAAGGGCTCTGGTACTATCTCGCGGCCCGCTCAGCGCGGGCATTTCTCCGTATGCCGAACATCAAGCAGCAGAAGAAGCGCGTCCGGATCGCCGCCGAGGAGCGGCTCGAGAACCTTCGCTACCGGTCGACGGTCAAGACGCTGACGAGGCGCCTCGAAGCAGCCGTCGAGGAAGGGGATGCCGCGCGCGTCGCCGAGGAGCACGTCCAGCTCCAGCGCTGGATCGACAAGGCCGTCACCCGCGGCGCCCTCCACCGGAACGCCGGCGCCCGCAAGAAGGCGCAGGCCGCACGCATCGCCACCGGCAGCCCTTCGTAGCCTCAGCCGGTCGTCGCGGGATGGCGTGACCGCGTCACGTCCGCGAGCGCGCGTACGAGCTCGAGCTCCGCGGACAGCCGGCTCGC